>JAUYAO010000001.1 GCA_030692565.1 Nitrospira sp. | reverse complement strand
ACCAGCTCCTGCACGGACGGAGGGAGCAGTACCGGCTGATCGACGTCCCAGGATTTGAATGTTTTAGCCATGCCGCCTAGAAACCACAATGCCCGCTGCCTGTCCAGTCCAAAATGCACATTACTCGGACAGGCTCCTAGCGGTGGGATTTACGCTCCGATATCCGGTCGGTGGGGCGGCACCCTCTGTTGGGGCTGCTGGATGGGTGAACCCGGTGCGTTTTCGGGAGGCCCAATTCCTCATCTGGTGCGCTAGAGCCGCGGTGCCTGAATCTCTCCGCCGCCGGATTCTTGAGGTTGCGCAAGCCGGTTTGAATTGGCCGTTGCTGCTGGAGTTGGCCAAGAGCCATGGGGTCGAGTCCCTGCTCGCCCGGACGCTCATCGGACTTTGTGAGGACCTTGTTCCTCCGGCGGATCTGGATGCCCTTCGCCGGCGGACGGAGGAGGCTGCGGTAGCGAATCGAGCCGGAACGGAGGAACTGCTTCGACTGTCCCGCGCCTTTGATGAGGCCGGAGTCTCCGTGCTTCCTTTCAGGGGCGTAGGTTTTGCCGCCATGATCTACGGCGATCTCACGCTCTGTGCTCCCGCCGATCCGGTTGCGCTTGTGCGTCGGGACCAGCTTGCGAATGCAGAACAAGTGTTGGTCTCGCAGGGCTATGCTGTGCGAGGAGGGGCGGGTGACCGCACAGTCGATGCCGGTGCGTGCGAGCGGCCGCTCGTCTACCTTCACGGCAATACGTCGCGTCAGATCGAACTGCTGTGGGCGGTGAGTCATGCACATCAGAAGTTTCCTATTGATCGGCCGGAGGTGTGGGGGCGCGTTAGGCCGGTTTCGCTGGGTGGCCGGAAGACTAAAGGAATGGCTCCGGAGGAAGCGTTGCTCGTACTCTGCGTGCATGGAGCGCATCAGGCTTGGGGACAACTCAGTCTGGTGACGGAAGTAGCCGGACTCATCCGTGCCGGACGGCTGAATTGGAAGCGGGTGCTCACGACCGCTCTGGAATGGAGATGTTATCGGGTCCTGTTGCTCGGTCTGGCGTTGTCTTATCGAGTCATGGATGCGCCTATTCCTCCGCAGATCCTGAACATGATTGCGGCCGATTCCGATGTCTTGGGTTTGGCCCACCGCATGCCGAAGAGCCTCCTTCTACAGCAGCAAGAGGGGATTGACGATCAGGACGTCGGGGCGCTGTTGTTTACGCTTCAGGATGATTGGAAGGCGCGGTGGCGCTACGGGATTGCCTTGTGTCGGAGTCACGATCCCGTGATTCATGCGGCGCCGGCGTGGTTCCGCTGGCGCCGGTCGTTGCACTGGCTCGCTCGCGGCGTCAGCCCTGTCCACACGCTCTCACGATGGCTCTCTCCTCCGGCTTCGATTCGACACCTCTTCCATCGGTGAGTCGAGCCATCTCGCAACGCTGGGGTGTGGGGCGAGAACAGATGGATCCGTTGTCTGCCGTTGCCCCTGAAAAATTCTGCATGGTAGGATAGCTGTCGTCGTTCATTCGGTTGTTCGATCGATGGCGAAGGAGGCTCTCATGAAGCGATCTCTGTGGATATTCTGTGCGTTACTCTTTCCGGTCTTCGCGGCGCATCTGGTGCTGGCGGCCGGATTCTTCAAAGTGGGCGAGAAGGCGCCGTCGTTTACGTTGACGGCGATTACCGGCGAGACGGTGTCGTTGGATGCCTATAAGGGGAAAGTCATCGTCCTCGGGCTGTTCCATATCTGCGAGCCCTGCATGATGCAGGGCTCAAACCTTCAGAAAGTATCAGAGCTGACCAAAGGAAGAGATGTGGCGGTCGTCGGTGTCAATTCGTCGGGAAACTCAAAGAAAGACGTCGGCGAGTTCTTGTCTGCTTTTCCCGTGAAAGTCACCTATCCCTATTTGCTCGATCCGGGGAAAGTGACCGACAAGCTCTACGGTGGCGGAAAATTTATTCCGAATGTCTATGTGATCGATCAGGCCGGAGTGATCCGGTGGCAGCGGGTAGGCAACATGGATATCGATCTTGCAGGAGCGAACGAAATCGTTGTGGAGGTTGAGAAGTTGCTGGCGGCTCCTGCGAAGATGTAAGGCGATGCCAGGATTCAATGTCTCTGCGGGCCTGATGAGCAAAAGGGTGATGATGCATGGATGAGATGGAAGCGGGGAAGCAGAAGTTTCTGGATATGATCAAGGGTGTGGATGGGGCCGTACAGGTGGTGATTCCGGTCACTCCGTCGAACAGCATGTTTTTAATTTCCCTCACCAAAGGGCCGAACCGCAAATTCATTACGGTCTCGGAAGACGATATTCTGGATCTCCCCAATGACGCCGGGATTTTGACCAAGATCACGAAAGTCGTAAAGGACGCCGTCGCCGCCCTGTGAGCCCGTCCTGTCATCCGTGATCGGCGAGGCGCCATCGGCTTCTATCTATGAAAAACATTCTTCCCGGTATCTGGCAATGGTCCTGGTTCTCCGAGGAGAAGCAGCTTGATTTCAATGGGCTCTTCTTGACGGTGGGCGAACATAAGATTCTCGTGGACCCTCCGCCGATGACCGGCGATGCGAGCGCGGTGGTGCTGCGCAACGGCCCTATCGATTACATTATCGTGACGAATCGGGACCATGTCCGTGAAGCGACACGCTATCGGGACGAGTTTCAGTGTCAGCTCCATGTCCCGGAAGTGGACGCGCCGCAGATGGATCTCAAGCCGACGAAGACCTTTAAAGACGGGGAACTGCTGGTCGGCGGGATCTGGGCGATTCAACTCAAAGATCAGAAATCTCCCGGAGAGTCCGCCCTCTTCATTCAACAACGGAAGGGCGTCTTGATCCTTGGTGACGCCTTGATCGGGAAGCCGGCCGGCGCGCTTTCCATGCTGCCGGCCGAAAAGTATGCCGATCGCGAGAAGGCCAAAGAGGGGTTACGGCGCTTGTTGAAGTATGAGTTCGATTCGGTATTAGTCGGCGATGGCACCTCGATCATGACCGGGGCGAAGCCCATTCTGGAGCAAGCGCTGCAATAGCGAAATGTCCCTATGCCATTACGAAACGGGCTATCCGAAGAATTGAATCGCCAGGGGAACGAGCATTTCGCGCGCGGCCTCTATACGGAAGCCTACACCTGCTACGCCAAGGCGTTGGAATGCGACCGGATGACCGGGGATCAGCGCGCGATGGCCGCGACGCTCGGAAATCTGGGGAATATCTGTGCCGTCAGCGGCCGGCGAGACTCGGCGCAGACGTACTATCAAGAAGTGTTGGAGCTGCAAAAGATTCTCGGCGACGAGAAGGGCATCGGGACGACGCTCGGGAATCTGGGCAATCTGCGCGCCGACGCCGGGGAATGGGATCGTGCCCGTGCCTACTATCTCGAATCGCTGGATCTCCTGACCAAGACCCATGATGAAGCGGCCAAGGCGGTGTTGCTCTCGGATCTTGGCCTGGTCGCGCGCGAGAACGGTCAATTCGATCAGGCGATTCAATATTATGAGCACTCGCTCGTGCTGATGCGGCGCTTGGGTAATCAAGGCGGCGTGGCCGATGCCTGGCGGATGATCGGTCGGACGTTCCTGCTCCAGAAGCGCTACGACGATGCCATTGCCTGTTGCCAGACCAGCCAGTCCATCGCTGAACGGTCTCGTGACGAACTGCGGACCGGCGGGGCGCGGTTTGTGCTGGCGCAGTGCTATGAAGAACAAGGCCGGTTGCAGGAAGCGGCGGATCTTCTCGAGCTTGTCGTGCATATGGACCGCAAATATCAGCTGCCGAAGCTGGAAGAAAACACGAATCGTCTGATACGGCTCCGTGCCAGGCTGGCGGAGACCGATCCGACTCCGCCCTATCGTGAGTCGCATGCATGAGTGATCCGACTGTGTCTGCCTGGTTGCAGCTCCGTACGGCGCTGACGCAGGCGTTTCCCCAACTCTATGAATTGGAACCGGGCGGCGCCCTCGCGATGGATCTCGGGTCCGACGGCTGGTTACTTGAGGTCAAGCCGGAGGGCGCCGTCCTCTGCCAGTACGGGATCGCGATGGACGATGTCATGGCGTTGATGTCCGACGGGACGCCGGAGGATCTCGGGACGGACGAAGTGGCGAAGCAGGCGAAGTATTTTATTCAGCCGGCGGTCGGGAAGTATCGCGCGCTGCTTCTGCAATCCGGATTTACCGAGGAAACGGAAATGAACGATGAGTTTGTGGCGGCGACCTTTGCGCGTCCGGTCGATGTCACGAATCCGTCCAAGGTGCAGGATCTCATGCGGTGGTGTTTGCGACAAATCGGCGGAGCCTCGTGAAGCCGCGCATCACCAGTTTCGATGAATTTCGTGATGCGGTGTCGGCCTATCGGTTGCCGCGTATTCTTCTTACGGCGTTGGAGTTGGATCTCTTTACGAAGATCGGCACGCGCCGCTGGACGATCCCTCAGTTGGCGAAGGCCGTGGCTATGAGCGAGCGGGGACTCTCGATCCTCTGCCGCAATCTGGCGATGTCCGGCCTGCTCACGAAAACGGGCCAGGTCTATCGAAATAGTCGGTTGGCGGCGACGGCGTTGAATGCCCGAGATCCGGCCTATCGCAAAGATTACCTGGATCTCATGACGAGCCATTGGCAGGATTGGGCGCGCCTGGACGAGTCCGTGCGATCAGGCCGTCCGCTGGATCAGGATGAACCGGAAGAGCCGGGTTATCGCCAACGATTCACCTGGGCCATGCACTATCGGACGTTGGAGACGGCGCCGAAGATTGCCGCACAAGTGGACTTGCGCGGGGCGACGACGTTGCTCGATCTCGGCGGAGGACCGGGCACCTATGCCATGGCCTTTCTGTCCAAACACCCGCGTTTGCGTGCCGCCGTCGGCGACCGACCGGCGGCCCTCGAGGTGGCGAGGGAAATAGCCGCGACGCATAAGGCGGGCCCTCGACTCAGCTATGTGCCGGTCGATTTCACGCAGGAGGACATCCCGGGCACGTACGATGTCATCTGGTATTCGAATGTACTGCACATCTATTCACCGGCTACGAATCGTGCCATCTTTCGGCGCGCGCGTGCGGCCTTGAATCCCGGCGGGCGTCTATTGATTCAGGATGCGTTTCTGCACGATCGCGAAAGCCTCCATCCTGCCGAAGCCAGTCTCTTTGCCGTGTCGATGCTGCTCTTCACGGAAGAGGGCAATACGTATTCGGCGAAGGAGACGAGTGCCTGGCTGAAGGAGGCGGGGTTCGCGACGACTAGGGTGTTGCGGATGAAGCCGGGAACGGAGGATTGGGAGGATGGGATCCTGGAGGCGGTGGCGCCTGGGGCACGTCCAAGAACGCGCGTCCGCCGAAGGCAATCACGAGAAAGTTCAAAATCCCGCTGAACCCGTTGGCCGTCAGCGAAGCGACGGTCGGCTGGTCTTTCGTAATCAACTGCACGATCGTCGACAAGTCCAGGGCCAATCCCACGGTTCCATAGATCACGCTCGCCATAAGCGCCCATCGATACCCCTGGCGCACTGCGACCAGCATGAACAGCGGGATGCCAACGAGAAACCCGACGAGGAAGCGGCTGGGCTCTGTCTGGTCCGGCTGACCCACGAGAAACAGAGTCGCCATGCCGACGGCGGTGAGGCCGATCAAGCTGATCATCAATCCCCATGGGCGTATCATGGTGTCACTATAGCTTGTTCAGTCGGCAGCGACAACGGCGTCTTGATGGGAGGATGTTCTGGTGCTAGCCTGTTCGCATCATGCAAGAGCCGTTGCCTGCCTGTCCGAGAGATTCTCTGCATACCAGCCTGCTGATCTATGATTCACATTGCCGGCTCTGTGTTGCCGCCAAGGAGCGCCTCGACCGGGCGGGAATAGGAGTTCAGATGATTCCCTACGAGAGTCAGGAGGCGGCCAGCGCATTGGGGGCGCAGTATCGGCCAGGCCCTCCGTCCATGGCCTATCTCATCAGCCCTGCAGGCGGGGTATCGCAAGGCCTTGACGCATTCCTTCCGTTGATGCACGGCCTCCCAGGTGGGAAATTCGTCCGGTGGATGTTGAAAGCCCCCATCGCTCGAAGCTTGGCTGAACGGGTCTATCGTTGGATCGCCCGACATCGCTATCGCCTGTTTGGCGCAGTAAATCCTCACGCATGAGCGTCGCCAGTTCTCGGCTTCTTCAGCCCATTCCCCCCCCTCTTTCGAGGGGAATCCTCCCACAGTGGGGAATATACGCGGCGGGTTCGACCCAGGCAGAATGACCCCAACATCACGGAGGGGCCATGCCAATCATTTCTTGGATCAGCCGTCTTCTGCAGTCAATAACCGGTGCCATGTCTCCCAAGCTTCCAGTGAAGAAGCTCCACTCGTCCAGCCGTCTGCGGCATTCCATAAAAAGCCTGGCCTGGGTTCTTGTCAGTATCCTGCTCGGCCCGTCGCTGGCGTGGGCCGAGGTGGCTCCAGTCAAAGCGGGGATTGTCGCGGCCGGGTTCGGCTATCAGGTCGGGGACGTCTCGACGATCACCGTGAAGATCTACGACCCGCAGAGCGGGGAAGTGCTTTCGGATGACACCTATGAGTTGAATGTGAAAGAAGAGCACGCGACGAACGGACCGCAGTCGCAAGCTCGAATCTTTGCAGGCGGGGTCGGCCCGGGCGCGACGGACCTCTCCAATTTTGTGCTGCGTGTCTATGATGCGACGACCGGAAAGTTTCAATGGGAAGGAAACCTGAATCTGACGCCCCGTGATGCAGAGAGTGCGGGGCAGTTGGTTTCGACCCTGGTGCCGAGGCGCGCGACAGTGACCCGAGTCCGCGAGATGTCGTCTGCGTCTCCTCGACCGTCTTTTTTACTCCGCGCGCTCGATCCTGAAACAGGCGGACTGGTCTGGGAAGACGAGTTTTCAACGGATGGAAACAACCGCGCCAGGATGGAACGTATCGCCGATCGCCGTGTGAGCGAGGATCGTGATAAGCCGGAACTCAGCCGCTCGTTTGATTTCAGGATCCGGATGTCCGAGGACGAGGGGCGCCACATCCTCTGGGAAGATCAATTTGCTCAGACGGAAGCCGAAGACGTCGCTGAATCAGAAACGGTGGAGGAGAAGGCGCTGCAGTTGCCGACCTGGTCCGGCCAAGCAGGACGACCACTACGGGAAGAGTGGGTCTAAGCGAGTGACGGCTAGCCCCGCTTTTGCAGGAACGTATCCAGCCACTGTTGGTGAAACTGATCGTAGGAGAGATAAAGTTTATCCTGCAGGGCGGTTGCCACGGTGGCTTTTCCCTTAAAGGCATCCAGGAGATCGACGACGCGGCTCATGCCGAATCGTTCGATCAGATAGTGCGTCGCGGAATTGGCCTCGAGGTAGGCGAGGGTCGCCACGTCGTTCGGCATCTGTCCCCATCCCCCTTCCAAGTAGCGCAAGTGCAGAACTGAGCCGCCGTTCGGCATGGCCTGATCGAGGTCCGGCCAGGCACTACCGGCTAGTTGCATGGCCAGCCCTTCGTTGAGCCACACCGGCAGCAAGCCGATCTGGCCCTCCAGACGATCATGTAAAAGGGCATGCACATATTCATGCCGCAGGACATTGGCAAGCCACTTGGTATCGGTGGTGGCGCCTTGTGTCGGAATTTGGATGCGGCCGAGCGTCGGATCGTAGAGGCCGTCGGCCCAGGCCGGGCTGCCGGTGGCCGTCTGAAAGGTATCTTTGGTGTGCAGGACCACCACGATCGGTTTGGCGGGGAAATGGCCGAATCGTTGCCCGATTTCGCGATAGGCCTCTTCTAAGATTTCCAGTACCACCGTCCAGGTGCCGTGATCTTCCGCTCCGTTGTATTTCACCAGGAAGTGGCTGCTGCTTCTGGCATTCATGCGGGATTCCACCGCGTCGGTATGGCGTACTTTCTCCGTGACGGTCGAGAGATAGGACTGGACGCGCGGATCTTTGCCGGCCCGTTCCGTTGCCTGTGTCAGATGCTTGGTCGCCTCTGTCAGCTGGTCCTGTTCGTAGAGCAGATCCGCCATTGCGAGATGCGGGAAAGGCTCGTTTGGTGCGAGGGTGATCAGATTGATCAAAAAGTCCTGATTGAGAGCCGGATCGCGCAGTTCCCAATAGGCGTGGGCCAGGTTCAATTGGATGATCGGATTGCTGTTGTCGAGTGCGGCGGCTTTCTTGAACGCTTTAACGGACACCTTGGTTCCGTCGATCCGTTCCTGTTCCAGCCCGAGATTGTTCCAGAGAATCGCGACGTAGGGCTTCGCTTTGGCATCGGCGAGGACTGACGGGGCCAGATTCATCAGTTTTCGTTCAGCAACGGGGAGCTGCTTTTTGTCAATCTCGTCGCGAATGGCTTCTAGGAGCTGGCTGGAATCGGTTTCTGGAACGATAGTAGGGTCAATCCCACGAACCTGTTTGATCTCTTCCTCGGTCGGAGGCGGCTCAGCCTGCAATCCGGCCGTGCGCGGCTCTCTTGACTCGCCGGTTGCCTGGGCGGGTGTTTGCGCAACCGGTACGGTGACCCACAGGGCTTTGAAATACAGCTGATAGGCCAGGAAGATGATCAGGCCTACGGCCAGGGGAATGAGGACATGTTGGATGTTGCGGCGATACATAGTGGTTAGGGTGGCTCAGTGTAACACCTGAGAAGGAGCGGGCCAAGAAATCACCATATAATGGACGACCGTCCAGCGCGATGCCGGCGAGCTATCGGTGAGCGCCGGAGGACTTCATTGAGTGACTTGCGGCGGTATGCTACGATCCCGCCCAGTTATGGAGCCTCCCGCCGAGTCCAGCTTGCCTGCGACGTTTCACGAGTGGCTCGATCGCCTCGCGCGGCCGATTGAGTTTGCGACGAAGGACGACTGCGCCCACGCCGGGGCCGTGAAGAATCTCAGCAGCTTCGTGTCGAGTCAGGTGCAATCCGCTCTCGCTCAGGAATGGATTCCTCCGGTTATTGAATCCCGTCTGCGTTCGCTCCGTGAACTCTTCATCGATTTCCAGCAGGCTCTCCCGATCGACGAACAACAGCGGCGGTTGCAAGCGGCCTGCGCTATTCTCGGGCGGCTTCGCGAATCGGCGCCTGAGGCGATAGCTGCCCGTGAAGGCCAGATCGACGACGCGGCGTCGTCCGCGGGATCGACGCGAGGGGACATCTGGAATCTTCCAGTCCAATTTGTGAAAGGGGTGGGGCCGAAGCGGATGGCCTTGCTGCAACGGCTCGGGGTGGCGACGGTGGAGGATGCCTTGTGGACGATCCCCTGGCGCTACGAAGATCGATCGGTGATGACCCCCATCGGCAACCTGGTACCGGGTATGGTCACGTCGATTTGCGGCACCATCGCGAAATGCGAAGCGAAGCGCACGAGGAATCGGCGCTTGTCTGTGCTGGAGGTCGTGGTCGAGGATGAGACCGGGAAGATGCAGGTGGTGTTCTTCAATCAGGCCTATCTTGAAGACGTCCTGGCGGTCGGGAAAGTCGTCATGATGAGCGGTCGCATCATCTCTGGAAAACAGGGGTGGATGGTCCCGCGCATGGACGTGGCGCAGTATGAAGTGGTGGGCGAGGCGGCGGAGTCTGCGCTGCATGTAGGCCGCATTGTGCCGATTTACCATGAGACGAAGGGCTGGACCTCCCGGCAATCGCGCGTGCTGGTGAAGGGATTGCTGGATGAATATGCCAGAGAGTTGCGCGATCATCTGCCGGTGACTCTGCGGGCCCGCCAACGTCTGATTCCGATTCAAGAGGCCATTCAAGATGTGCACTTCCCTAAAGCGGAGGCAGATGCCCGACTGTTGGAGCAGGGCAAGACGCCAGCACATCGCCGTCTCGCGTTCGAAGAATTGTTTCTCCTGCAGATGGCCTTGGCGACCAGGCAACGGTCGGTGCAGGAGCAGCCGAAGGGGCTCAAGTTCAATCCGCGGGCGCCGATCGTCGATAAGCTGAGCCGCTTGTTGCCGTTCCGCTTGACGGCCGCGCAGGATCAGGTCATTCGCGAGATCTATCGGGATATGATCTCGTCCAAACCGATGAACCGCCTGGTGCAGGGCGATGTCGGGTCGGGGAAGACCGTGGTGGGGCTCCATGCCATCGTCATGGCCTGCGGATCCGGTTACCAGGCCGCACTCATGGCGCCGACGGAAATTCTGGCCGAGCAGCACTATCGCAATCTCAAAGGCACATTGGAAGTGCTGGGGTTGAGTGTGGTGTTGCTGCGCGGGAGCGATAAGGCGGCGGTGAAGAAGGCTCAAGCGGCGCAGTTGGCTTCCGGTGAGGTGCAGGTGGCGATCGGGACCCATGCCTTGATTCAAAAGGGCGTGGCCTTCAAGAACCTCGGGCTGGCGGTCGTGGATGAGCAGCACAAGTTCGGTGTGATGCAGCGAAAGAATCTGATCGATAAAGGGTACAAGCCGGATGTGCTCGTGCTCACGGCGACGCCGATCCCGCGCACGCTGGCGATGACGGTGTATG
The DNA here is from genome assembly GCA_030692565.1 of Nitrospira sp. NCBI lineage: Bacteria > Pseudomonadati > Nitrospirota > Nitrospiria > Nitrospirales > Nitrospiraceae > Nitrospira > Nitrospira sp. The sequence goes on along the minus strand of JAUYAO010000001.1, from coordinate 142,032 downwards.
GCGATTTGGATGTCTCCGTCATCAACATGTTGCCGCCCGGCCGCCGGCCGGTGCGAACGTTCCTCTTCGGCGAGCCGCAGCGACGACGGGCCTATCAAATCCTCAAAGATGAATTGCGGAACAAGCGGCAGGCTTATGTGGTCTATCCGTTGGTGGAGGAGTCAGAGAAGACCGATTTGCAGGCGGCCATCCAAGGGGCCGAGTTGTTGCAGAACGGCGAGTTCGCTGAGTTCAAGGTCGGGCTGTTGCATGGGCGCATGAAATCGGCTGAGAAAGAAACGGTGATGGCCGACTTCAAGGCCGGGAAACTGCACCTGCTTGTTGCTACCACCGTGATAGAAGTCGGGGTGGATGTGCCGAACGCGACGATTATGATGATCGAACATGCCGAGCGCTTCGGCCTGGCGCAACTGCATCAACTGCGCGGGCGGGTCGGGCGGGGAGCGGAGCAGTCGTATTGCCTGTTGATGGCGGCGGGGCTGGGGCGGAATCGTCCGACGCTGGGGCGGCATCCGCTCGGCGGGGATGAGCCAGTATCCAACGCACGGGAGCGGCTGGATGCTCTGGTGCAATCGAATGACGGTTTCGTGATTGCGGAAGAAGATTTGCGTATCAGAGGACCGGGGGAATTCTTCGGATTTCGCCAGTGGGGCATGCCGGAGTTTCGCGTGGCCAACATCGTGCGAGACGGCGATTTATTACAGCAGGCCAGATTGGAAGCGTTCTCGCTGCTCAAGCAGGATCCGCAGCTGAGCGCGCCGGGCCATCAGGGATTGAAAGAAGCGATGCTGAGGAAGTGGGAGCAGAAGTTGGAGCTGGGGTCGATCAGTTAAGGAGAGGCATGGGACTGTTGCAGCGGTTGAAAGACGATTTCCGGTCAGGCCTGGCGACCTTGCGATTGGGTACGGCGCATGTCGCCGGTCGCGCGCTGGAAGAGACGGAATTACTCCGGATGCGGCTGGAGATCCGGAAAATCGATCAGCAATTGTCCGATCTCTACAAAGACATCGGCGAGCGGGCCGTTGAAATGAAAGAGCGGGGCGAGACGGCCGAACGGGTGACGTACGACGAAGAAATCGGTCGTGTAGTCCGCGAGATTCAGCAGTTGAAAGACGCCCGGAAGAAACTCGAAGCCGAGATGGACGAGATCCGGGAAGAGCAATGAGCGCCCTCTCCGTTCGCCCGCGCCGGCTCGCCGGTATCGATATCGGTACCCTTACCTGTCGGCTCCTAATCGCCGATCTTTCACCGAACATGCCTCTCAAAGAGCTGCGATCTGAGCGGCGTATTCTTCGTCTCGGCGAAGGCGTCGATCAGAATAAGCGATTGAGCCAGGCGGCGATGGATCGGGTGATCCACTGTTTGTGTGAGTGGAAGGCCGTCATTGAGACGTATCGAGTCGATGGCTGTACAGCCGTCGCCACGAGCGCCGTCCGCGATGCCGCCAATCGTGCCGAGTTTCTAGATCGCGTGAAGCGCGAAGCCGGATTCGATGTCGAAGTCATCACGGGAGACGAAGAAGCGCGGCGCACATTACTCGGCATTCGCTCCGGCCTGCCTGCTGGCGTGACCGATATGCTGGCGCTCGATATCGGCGGCGGCAGCACGGAGTTCATTCTAGACCGGCCGGGCCAGCAGCCGGTTGTCCACTCCATCGATATCGGCGTCGTGCGCCTCTGCGAACGGTTGCTCCATCACGATCCTCCAACGAGTGAGGAGGTTGGACAGGCGCGGGAATGGATTGCTCGGGAGACGAAGGCGGCTGTGACGGAAATGAATGGTTATGAAACAGCGACCTTCGTCGGGACTGCCGGAACAGTGACGGCTCTCGCGGCTATGGCACAGAAACTTCCTACCTGCGAGCCTGCCCGCATCCATAACTATCAGCTGACACTTGCCACCGTTCAGGAGCTTGAACAGACCTTGCTGAGCCGCAGAAAAGCCGACCGTATCGGCCTCCCAGGCCTGGAAAAGAACCGCGAAGAAGTCATCGCCGCCGGCGCGATCATCATTCGGACAGTGATGGAGACGTTGGGGATGTCTAGCGTGTTGGTGAGTGATTTGGGGTTGAGAGAGGGCGTGTTGATTGATCTGGCGACTGGGAAACAATCATTGTAAGAGGGTTTTGAGAATGTTTATTAATGGCGGAAGATCCCAGGACAGAGGCCCCAGATTCGCTTCAATTTATCCCCATCACGGAAGTGTGATGCACCGAATAATCCTGACATTGGTGTTGCTGTTTGGTTCCAGTACCACGGTGAATGCAGCCGCCGCTGACGATAGTCCGCAATCAAGCGGGACCGGCTTTGTCGTCAGTCGCCAAGGGCATATCTTGACCAACCATCATGTGGTGGAGGGATGCGCTTCAATTCGAGCTACTGTAGAAGGTATCCAGAAGGAAGCAACCGTGATTGGGACCGATACGAGGAATGATCTCGCCGTCCTCAAACTGCCTGGCATCATGCCGAGCATTGCCCACTTTCGTGAAGGACGGAATATTCGGGCAGGGGACAGTGTGGTCTTGGTCGGCTTCCCCTTACATGGGGTGCTGGCCTCTGAAGCCAATATAACGACGGGAACGGTGAGCGCCCTGGCTGGGCTAGGAAACGATACGCGCTTCCTTCAAATGACCGCTCCTGTTCAGCCTGGCAATAGCGGTGGCCCCGTCTTCGATCAGAGCGGCCAGATCGTAGGTGTTGTGGTGAGCAAGTTGGACGCCTTGAAGGTTGCCAAAGTAACAGGGGACATTCCACAGAATATTAACTTTGCCATTAATGGTGCCGTGGCCAAGGCATTTCTTGACTCCCACGGTGTTGGCTATGAAACAGCTGCTTCAGGGAAGAAATTGGAGTCTGCGGAGATTGGGGCAGTAGCAAAGCAGTTCACCTTCCTGCTGGAGTGCCACTCCGAAAAGATTGGCGCAGAACATCGTGCTCTTGAAGCGGAGCGCCGTGCCTTGGAAGCAGAGCGGCGAGCCTTGGATGATGAACGTAGAGCCTTAGCAGAGGTACGTCGGACCGACCAGGAGGCCCGTGAGCGAGTACTTCGCTTGGAACAGGAAGAGCGTGCGCGAAAGGCACAGGTGGCTGCTGAGCAACAGCGCCTCCAGCGCCAGAAAGAAATGGCGGAAGCACAAGCCGCGAGTGAACGGGTAATCCGGTTTCATGAAGAAGAGAGGGAGCGGGAAGCCAGGGAGAATGCCCAAGCTCAGCTTGAAGTTGAACGTGCAGAGGCTGAGCGCCTGACGCGGGAAACTGTTGAGCAGGAGCAACGTGATCGAGCCAGACTCATGCTTGAGCAAATGAAGGGGGGAATGCCGATCCTGGCCGTTAGAGTTAATGGCAATGATGGGGCCCCAATGATATTGGTTCCAGAGGGCGAGTTCCTTTATGGGGAAGACAATCAGAAATTGTCACTGCCTAGCTTTTACTTAGATGCGTTCGAGGTAACAACCAAGGGTTACGCCGCGTTTATGGAGGCGACTGGTCATAGTAAACCTGAGCACTGGGGTGATGTTAGCCTTGACGGGCATGGGATGCTGCCAGTCATTGAGGTGGAGTATGCGGACGCTGAGGCGTATTGCCATTACTATGACAAGCGGCTTCCAGCCGAACAGGAATGGGAAAAGGCTGCGCGGGGCACGGATGGACGAACATATCCTTGGGGGAACACGGAACCCGCAAAATATTTGGCCAACTACGGGGGGCAATTCTGCCTCATTTTTTGTAACGTCTATGCGGAAAAGCTCAAGCCGGTTAATGACTATGTGAGTGGTCGAAGTCCGTACGGCATCTACAATATGGCGGGGAATGCGTGGGAATGGGTGGAAGGAAGAAAGCTTCGTGGGGGCTCGTGGTTGAGCAATACACATACACCAGGGCTTGGTTTGAAGATCTGGAACCGGACGGGGGAAGTCAGCGGGACTTATGGGAAACGCTACCTCCTTGGCTTCCGCTGTGCCCAGGATGCGCGCTAGTTCTGTTAGTTTAGGTTCTAAGGTTTTTGCATCGCTGCCGGGCGATCATCATCCGGACGGTGATGGAGACGCTGGGAACGTCGAGCGTATTGGTGAGTGATTTAGGGTTGCGGGAGGGGATGCTGATCGATCTGGCGATGCGGACCTCAGCATAGGTGCAACTTGTTGGGGAATAGTATGACTGCAGATGAGGACAATGAGTGGTTACAGTGGGTAAAGCTTTCAAGCGTGCCTCTTAAACAGCTGGGGCATGACGACATTCCTATTGGCATGGCGTCGGGCTGCTTTGTCACTTATCAAGGCCGAAAGTTCATTTTAACCGCATCTCATGCAGTAAAGCTGAATTCATCAGGTTGGGTAATTGAGCTTGGACCCGATAATCGCAGGGGAACTGAGTTTTATCGAGTAGCTCGATTCTATTATCTTAGTGGGATCAACCGAGAATCAGGCCAGATTGTTGAGGTTGATTTCACCTTTGCTGAGATTCCTGCTGATCTCGAATCTACTTTCTATCTCCTAACGCCATTTGGAGCAATGTCGGCAAGGCAATCTCGCCATGTATTTGACCTGGAAGCCGTTCGAAATCCAGATATAGGTGAACGGTACGCATTTACTGGTGAGATTAAGCCGAGCACGGGGTCATCGGGCCTTGTTACTCAACCCGTAATCTATCCGGGGCTTCGGTATGTGGAAAATACCGGTTCTTATCATCGGTTCATACTACCTGTACCTCACCCTGGGCACGATGATTTCCGTGGATGCAGTGGCGCATCAATTGTTGATACCAAGAGAAATCTAGTAGGTCTCGTCTCTGGTGGGATCATCGATAGCAACAGCATTTTAGGAATAGCGTTGTCTGGGTGTAAGTGGGCAGTTGATTTCTATTGTAAGGATATCCGGCCAGCTTAGATTAGCGTTTTGCCAATCGAGCGAGTCCTTCTCCCGGTTCCCATAATCGGGGTGACTAGTTTGCTCTTTGGTGCGTGCTTCAAACGAGCACCGCCCTTGATATAGGAATTTGATAATTCTTCTGTGCGCGGTTGGCGAGCACAGGGAAGCGATCAGGCGACCCTCAACCTCTCTATTTCTGCGAATACCACCGGTAACCTTTGGCCTCGGTGAACTGGGCTTTCGGCGCGCCGCCGGGCTGGCGTTTCGATGGAACCACAACCCAAGTTGCCCTAGATTCAGTAAGGGATGGGCCTGAAAAACAGGGACATTCTACTTTTTGGGCCTGAAAAACAGGGACATTCTACTTTTTGAGTTGAGCAATTCCGGAGTCTGATAATTCCTCCCGTGCGTGCGTGGCGAGCACGGGGAACTAATCAGGCTACCCTCAATCCCTCTACTTCTGCGAATACCACCGATAGCCTTTGTTCTCGGTGAACTGGGATTTCGGCGCACTGCCTGGATTAAGGGGAAGGAGGGTTTCTTGTTCTCCGATTTATAGCGGTGTAAGATGCCCACAACGTCTCGTCAGTACACCTCTGTATGGTTCCTTGAATGAAGCACACACGCTACACGATTCAACCGGAAGCCCGCGAAGTGCTGGTCTGCCGTCTCACGGCTGAGCTGGAGAAAGAGTCGGCGGTAGCGTTCGCTTATCTCCATGGATCGCTGCTCGATTCTGACACCGTGCACGATGTCGATGTCGGGCTGTATCTTCGTGAATCCGAGGCTGAAAGGGGCTCGGCGGTTGCGCCAGGCCTATCCGCCAGGCTCACGGCTGTGGCGGGATTACCGGTGGATGTTCGTGTGCTGAATGAGGCGCCGCTATCCTTTGTCTATCATGTCCTCCGCGGGCGTCTGCTTGTTTGTCATGATGAAGATCTCCTGACCTCAAAGCTGGAAGATATCGCCAGGCGCTATCTCGATCTCGCTCCGTTGCTCTATCAAGGCACGAAGGACGCCTTCGCAGCATGAGCCTCAATCCGGATCTTATCCGGGCGCGCTGTGGGGAAATTGATTCGTCCTTGAGCCGCCTCGAAGAATTTCGCCGTCTGTCCCGTGAGCAATTTCTTTCCAATCAAGATGGCCTTGATGTGGCCTGCTATCGATTGCTGATCGCTATTGAAGCTGCATTGGCACTCTGCTTTCACGTGTCGGCGAAACAATTACATCAGGTTCCCGAGGAGTATGCCGGGTGCTTCAGTACGCTTGAACGCGCCGGGCTGATCCCTGCGCATCTTTCCAGCCGCTTGCAACAGATGGCGCGTTTCAGAAATCTGCTGGTGCACGTGTATTGGAAGATTGACTATGGCCAGCTATACGAGGTTATCACCACGAAGCTTGATGACCTACGTGCATTCCGTGCCGCAATTGCCGGATTGATTTAGGCCGGTAATTCCTATTTCTGCACATACCACCGATAGCCATTGGTTCCCGAGAAGCTGGTTTTCGGAGCCCTGCCTCATCTTTCAAGTGGCAATAAGTTGAACGGTTGGCCTGTCCTGAAGTAGAGGCCGAGCTCACTAGAGATCTGAGGCCCAGCTGTTTGCTGGTTCAGGTTCCTAGAAGGGGATTCGGATTCCCATTTGAAATTCATTCGGAACCATCTTTTGCCCCAGCGGCCCGCCGAGATTCAGGTTTTGTTGAGGCTCTAGATTCGGGGCGAACGCACGGTTGAGTTCGGAGCTATAGCCCGCTCCAAAGCCCGCGCCGATATAGGGAAGCAATGTCATCCCCCCGGCAGAGTAGTGTCCGCTCAGCGACGGCACATCACGGAATAGTGAGTTGGCAGAAGGCGTGACAGGCATTGTGGCAGAGTCAGAGGCGGCATCCTTCTGTAGCGAATAGATCCCGGTACTGTTGCCGACAAGAGTGGGGGAAGCCAGAGTTCTTTCAGCGGACATCAATACCAGTGCAATAGTCAAAGAGAGAACCGCTGATATGCTGAAACGAGCGTTCACGACTCGCACCTCCCTCTATAGCCAGACCCGTAAATGTTTGCCTGGATCACCAGGGAATATTCAGTGAGCAGGGGCAGCCTACTACATCCTGATTATAGAGTTAGTCACGAAGTTGCAGAGTTCAAGGGGGCGCGGTTGGATTACCCGGGCACGACTCTTATGTCTGGGGTGAGAGGGGCGAAACTGAGGCAAGACGTTATATGGCGAAGAGATGGGGTCGTTGCTTGACTTTGTACTTGGCCAGCCCAATTGGGACTTCCTCAAAGTGGCGGTGATGTAGGTTGGCTGGTCGCCTTGCTCACCTCGAATAGGAAAATATGGGATTTTTATTATCTTAGCAGGACAACGCCGGCGGTTCCTTTACGAACGCTCTGAGTATGACAGCGTTTGTCCTGGTTCTTGAGTCATGACTGCCTGGCTATAGGAGGGCAAGAGGCTGCATCATGTTGAATCGCGCCGCACTGATTATTCGCCCAAAGCAGCCCTTTCTTGATTGGGCTGCGGGGCTTGATGATTCCGGCTTGGTTCCGGACGTGGCGGGCGAGCAGACCGTGTATCTCGTGCCTGAATTCGATAGCGATGAGGAGGGGCTGCAGATTCTGAAGCTTGTCTATGGCGAGATCTTCGAGCGGGAACTTGATGGTTGGCACACCGATCCTTTGGCTTGGCCGCAGAAACGTGATTTCAAGACGTTTCAGCAATGGTTCAGTATCGAGCTGCATTCAGTCGTCGAAGATGTCGTGGACGATGTCCTGATTGACGATGAAAGCGAGCCGTAGCGAGTCGTATTTCTCACGTCTTCCGAGTCTGCCACTGCGAATGCCACCGAGAGCCCTTGGTCTCGGTGAACTGGGCTTTGGGGGCGCCGCCGGGCTAGCGTTTGGATGGAACCGCAACCCAAGTTGCCCTCGATTCAGGAGTCTTGTACACTTCCTTTGAAGCTGCGCAATGGGAGTGCTGGTCATGCAACGATATCCTCTCGAAAACGACGATGCGCGGATTGCCGCTAATCTTCGCCAGACGATTGAGTTGACCGAGCTTGGCTTAGCGCTCCGTCGATCAGTCTTGCAACAGGAGCGGTCAGCCGGCGATGCCATGACACAGGTGATGCGCGATATTCGACGCGCGAAAGAGCAGGCATGGCAGCGGAATCCTTCCTAGTTCAGGCACTCTCCACCCTCATTACCGACTTTAACAAACGCGGGCTGTTGTATGCCTTGGCCGGAGGCTGGGCGTACAGCGCGCTCGTCGAGCCACGGGCGACGACGGATATTGATCTGCTCTTGCTTGTCGAGCAGCCCAGTCGTGAGGGTTTGCGCGCTCTGCTGTCGCCTCAGTTTGATTCCCTCGTGGTGCATCCCACTCCGATGGTATTCCATGGAATTTCTATCTGGCGTACGGTAGGCATTTCTGGTGGGCAGGAGGTGGTCGTCGATATCCTGTTAGCTGATTCCGAATATCTTCGGACGGCGCTTGGACGTAGGCGCATGGTCGAGTTCGGTTCTTTGCAGATACCCATTCTCACTATCGAGGATTTGATTCTGCTCAAAATGATCGCAGGGCGGCTCCAGGATCAGGCGGATCTGGAGAAAATCAGGACTCGCCAAGACGAACTCGGCGTCGATTGGGGCTATGTCGAAACATGGAAGGGCAAGTTAGGCATTGCCCGCTAGCCCGATCTGCTATTTCTGCGAATACCACCGATAGCCCTTGGTTTCGGTGAACTGGGCTTTCGGCGCGCCGCCCGGTTTTTCCAATAGCAGCACTTTGAAGTCGATGAGGCCGAACCAGGCGGGGGGGACCATGTCTTGGACGTGTGCGCTTGACTCATAATAACCAGGATGTTTACTATTTGTCGTGATTAAATCCTTTCGCGATGCCGAAACTGAGCGAATCTTTAAGCGCGAATTCGTAAAAGGATTTCCGCGAGAGATTCAGCAGCGGGCATTCATGAAGCTCAACGCGATTGATGCGGCTGTCAGACTGGAAGATCTCAGGTTGCCTCCTTCAAATAGACTTGAAGTGCTGAAGGGGGATCGCAAGGGATCGTATAGCATTCGTATCAATGATCAGTGGCGAATCTGTTTTCTTTGGCGAGATGGCCATGCGGAGCGTGTTGAGATTGTCGATTACCATTGAGGAGGGTGTATGCCTAAGTCTCGAATTGAACCAATACATCCGGGTGCGTATCTGAAGGAAATTCTCGACGAGCTAGAGGTATCGCAGTACCGACTGGCACAGGAGCTTGGTGTTCCTGCTATGCGTATTAGCCACGTGGTGCGGGGGCAGCGGCCTATGACGGCAGAGTTGGCGTTACGCCTTGGCCGTTATCTTGGGCAGAGTCCACGGTATTGGCTTCACTTGCAGAGCCGTTACGATCTCGATGTCGCCGAGGATCAAGTTGGGAGCCGCGTGATGAAAGAGGTGCGGAGGTCAAAAGCTGTCGCGTAGGAGATTCGTGTATTGCCGAGCGCTGGTTCGCCGGTGCTTAGAACCCGCAGGGCTTCACGCCTTACCTGTCCTGTCTTATTTCTGCGAATACCACCGATAGCCTTTGGTCTCCGTGAACTGGGCTTTCGGCGCGCCTCCCGGTTTTTCCAATAGCAGCACTTTGAAGTCGATGAGGCCGAACCAGGCGGGATCGACCACGTCGTGGTAGTGGGCGCCGTGGATCTTGGGGAGCATGTCGTTGAGGGCCTGCTTCAGTTCGCCCTCGGTGTAGGCGCGGACGGTGAAGGGCTTGTTCATGGCCTGGCAGAACCGCTGAATCGTATAGGCTGCGCCGGTGCAAAGGACCTTCGTATCCGGCTTCATGGCGAGGAACTGCGGGAGCGAGAGGTAGCGTTCCTGAAAGCCCAGCCAGCGCACGGCCTGCCGCAGGTGGCTGTATTGCACTTCATATTCGGTATGGCCCGGCAGTTTCACTGAGGCAGGCCAGCCTTCTTCCACACCGAATTCGGTCAGGAAAGCATGTCCACCCGGTTTCAGCACCCGCCACAATTCGGCAACGAAGCGGATCGGTCCCAGGTTAAAGATGACATCGTCCGGCGGGTTGGCCTCGATCGGAAGGCGGATGCGTCTGATCCAATCCAGCGCTTCTTGATGCTGCTCAGTCTCGCCTGTATTGCTGAGCAACTCCTGGCGCGTCAGCTTGACCGGCGTCATGTCAGCCATGTTTTCGTTATCGATGACGAGATCGACCGAGTTATCCGTGAAGGGGAGGGCTTCGGCATTGGCCCTGGTTCCAAGGCCTCCCCAGCCACCTTCTTTGGCCCGCTTGGTCTGCAGCTTCAAGAACGGACTGGTGATGTCGAGGGAGATGTACCGGATGCTCTGCCTCTCGAACGGCAGCAGCTCTTTGGCAAGTTCACGCGCCACGTAGCCGAGCCCTCCGCCGACTTCTACAATGACTTTAGGTTTGGGGTTAAACCAGCCTAGCTGACGGAGCTGCCGCATGAGGAGCCGGCCATAGGTCAGGCCGTTCAGCGCCTCGTTCGGTTCACGGAAGAGGTGGGAGACGGTGGTTTCTATCAGGTCGAAGTGGCCGTCGTCTTCGCCGCTTTCAGTCAATTCATGGTGGTGAAAATCTTCCAGATGTTCTTCGCCCTCGAACCCTTCCTGCCCTGACCAGCCTTCGCGGATCTGTTGCAGCAGAATGTCCCACTTGGCTTGGTGTCGATGACCGCCCGGCGGTTCGGTCCCGAAGTAGCAGAGGGAGTAGTTCGGGGTGGCCCAGCGTTCTAAATGCCATTGGCCTGGCTGGCCGTCCGGTCCGCAGACTTTGTTCCCGTATTTTTCAAGCAGCGCGCCGACGGTGATGTGGCCGTTCATCGATTTCAGCATCTCGATGCCGGTCAGGTTGAGCCGGATCAGCGGAAAATTATCATCGAGCGGCGCGAGCCAGTATTCATCTTCGCGATGTTGATAGGCGACAAGATCAGGAATGTGCCAGGCGAGGAGAGACAGCGTCTCGCCGGTCAACTGGAGCGGTTCTTGGACTGCGGCAACGGGCTTCATGACCTGTGTTCCTACCCCGTGGGAAGGCGCAGCCTACCTGAGCTGACAGTGAACTCGCAAGACCAATGCGCCGGGAATGTTGTGATTCGTGAAGCGTTCCTCGTGGGTATTCTGCGAGAGGTGAGATACGAGCGATGAATGACGTATTAGAGCTGAGACGGCATGGTGGCCGCATCCGTCACGGTCAGGACGCCACGCATGATGGGGTGGATGCGGCAGTGATAGGGATAGCGGCCGGGGGGGAGGCCTGACACGCTGAATTGCTCTCCGGGAGGAATGATGCCCGAGTCAAAGAGGCAGGGGGTGCCGTCTTCAACGCAGCCGTTATGCGTGACGGTATGATCGGTCGGCGTCGGGTTGTTCCAGAGGATCGGGCTCCCGCTGGTGGCGATGGCTTTGGACGGGGCAAAGTAGGGGGATCCGTCTTCGATCATGATTTGCGTCGCAATGGGCATTGCTGTCGTCGGCCAGGCCAGACTGGTGATGAAGAGGCTCACGAGGGCGATGGTCAGAGAGCGTGTCATGGGCTGAGAAGTCCTCTTTAGGCTGTTGTGCATAATCAGAGCCGGAATTGCGGCGAACGATTCATGAAACAGTAACGGGTTGCAAGTGCAGTTTACCACGAGGCCGTCCCTCCGGGGCTAGTCCTGGGAGCATTCGGGGTTGAGGATCCAGCCGGGTGATGGGGGGGCTTGTCCTGTTGAGTGCTCCAGGGAGTGGGGCGATCCCTAGCCAAAACTGCGCAGGTTTCGGTCGATCATTCTACCGGTTGCAAGAGGCTATGGGTTCATGCTAGATGGAGGCCGCAATGCGATCCGCCATGCGTTGTGCACTTGAATCAGGAGGAAATCTGATGGCGAAGTCTAAGAAGAAGGTCGTGGCAAAGAAGGCCGTCAAGAAGTCGTCGGGCAAGAAGAAGGCCGCCAAGCCGTCCAAGAAAGTGGCCGCCAAGAAGCCTGCGAAGAAAGCGGTCGCGAAAAAGTCGGCGAAGAAATCGGCGAAGAAGGTAGTGGCCAAGAAGCCTGCGAAAAAGGCGAGTGCGAAGAAGGCCGCCAAGCCGGCTCCGAAAAAGAAGGTCGCTGCCAAGGCGGCACCCAAGAAAGCCGTCGCCGCGAAGACGCCTGCGGCTCCCTCAGCCCCTAAGTCCGTGGCTCCGGTGAAGTCCGTGGTGCCTCCGGTTGAGGAAGCCCCGAGGCCTTCAGTGGCGGCCAGGCCGGCTCCGGTATCGATGCCGAAAGAGATCGATGTAGATGAAGAGCTGGTCGACGAGGAATTAGAGGTCGAGACCGAAGCGGAAGGCGACATCGAAGAAGAGCTGCAAGGAGATCTGGCGCTCACCGATGACGACGAAGCCGCTGACTTCCTCGAGAAGTCCGAAGACCTGTTGGACGACACCGACGATTATCGTAATAACTGACGGACTGTTCCTGTTGCATGTGCCGGTCCTCCCGGAGATCGAGAAGGATCGGCACAGGTGAGCGTGGCGACCGTCTCATTCCCTCCTGGTTTCTGATCCCGAACATCCATGAGTCATTTTTTATTTGTGGCCGGTACCCTCCGCGAGCGCAGCTCACCTGAAAGCGCCTCGCTCCAATTGACCCACGGGTTGTGGGGCTGTTGCTCGGCTTTGATCCGCGACAATCTGACCACGTTCCTGACCCCCGATTCCCATGCGCTGGTCTATGTGCTGAAGGCGGGGATTTGCGCCGATATCAAGATTGTCTCCGCCGTCCTCCCCCTGCAGCAGATGGATGAGTTCCTGCGTGAGGATTTTAAGACTGAAGCGCGGTTCGGGTTCGTGCGCGTCGAGCTGAGGAAGCGGTGGACCTCGACCCCGCAGGAGAGCCACGGTCTGTTGCAGTCGGTCCTACAGATTGCGGATCAGGCGGAACTCGCCCGGCGGCTGAGTTTGGGGATGCATCGTTTGACGGAAGACGAGTATCAGGCCATCCTGGCCGGCCTCCACTAGCGCAACCGTGTCGACTGTCTGTGCACTCCGCCTTGCCTTGGCCTCGGGCATCTCGTATAACGACGACCATGATCTCTATTGGAAAACTCCGTTGGATCGGGCTGGTGTGTTTGTCCCTGCTGCTGTGCGGGATTTGCCGGACCGGCGCCGTTGAAGCGGCCTGCACGGTTGAATCCTCTCCCGTTGGGAAGCCCGGCCCGCTCATGAAGCATTTGAGCCCGGATTGTACGAAAGCTGAGCGCGAAGCGCAGGCTGTTCCTGCTGCGAGTGTGATGCAGGCGCTCACGCAGAGACAGGCGGTGGATCTGGTCGGTGTGGTGCTGCAGGGCGATCTGATCTTCGATCAGCTGCCGGTTCGGAAATCACAAATCCCCAAAGGACTCACACCCGAGCAACAGGCCGCGCTCAGCGCGCTGAACGACGAAGAGCAGCGGATCGTGGCGGGGAATTTGATCATTCGTGATTCAGTCGTTGACGGAGCCCTCCGGCATCGATCGGCGAAGGGGACGCTGGAGTTCGAGGGAACGGTCGATTTTCATGGCACCAGGTTCACGGATGGCGTGGATCTGTCGCGGTCGGTCTTTCAGAAGAGCCTGGCCATAGATGGCGCTCTATTTGAACGGGAGGCCTATTTTGTTCAAGGGCACTTTGCCCAGGGGCTCAGCTGCGCCGAGACCAAGTTCGGTCCCCATACCCGGTTCCATCGTTCCGTCTTTCGGGGGCCGGTGGATTGCCAGGGGAGTCTGTTTGACGGGATGGCGGAGTTTCTTGAGGTGGTCTGTGAAGCCCCGGTGAATTTTGAGCGGGCGCGATTCGGGTTGGGGACGGGATTTTCCGGCGCGCACTTCAAGAAGCTGGCGAATTTCTCCGGTGCCATTTTCAGTCGGGAGGCGTTCTTTGCCTTCGTGGTTTTTTCCGGTGAAGCGCGGTTTGCCGGTGCTCAATTTCTCCAAGCAGCGGATTTCTCCAATGCCGATTTTAAGCGGGGCGACGATCTGGCCAAGGTCCGCTTCGATCAGAAGCCTTTGACCAACGGGACAAAGGGAATCGCGCAGGAAGGGGCAGGGAAGGGGGGGCAATCCGACTTCCAGCAATATGCCATTACGCTGGGCATTCTGCTGGTGGCAGCCGTTCTCGTCGCCTACGCCGTCAAATTGAAATAATCCCATGAAGTCTCGGACCCCCAACATATAGTTTCAGGCTTGCCCCGCCCCCCTATAACTTGCTATAACGCCCCCGTGGATCAGCCCAACCAACAGACCAGCGGGTTTGAACAAACCGAGCTGCCGTATCAGGTCCGTATCGAGAATTTCGAAGGGCCGCTGGATCTCCTTCTGCATCTCATCAAGAAGAGCGAAATCAATATTTACGATATTCCGATCAACCTGATCGCCCAGCAATATCTCGAATATGTCGAGGCGATGAAGGATTTGAATCTGAACGTGGCGGGGGAGTTTCTGGTCATGGCAGCCACTCTGCTGCAGATCAAGTCCAAGATGCTGCTCCCGGCGGACGAGGCGGCGGAGGACGAAGAAGACGGGCCGGACCCGCGCGAAGAACTGGTCAGGCGGCTGCTGGAGTACAAGACCTACAAGGAGGCGGCCCGGCAGCTCGACGGCCAGGAGAAAATGTGGCGGGAGATTTTTAGTCGCGAACCGGAGCCGCTCGTCGTTGAAGTCGAGTCCGATGAGATGTCGATGGAGAACGTGTCGCTCTTCGATCTGGTCGATGCGCTGAAGGCGATCGTCGAGCGGAATCCGGGAAAGACGTTGATCGAAATCGTGCCGGACAATCTGACGGTGCGAGAGCGGATGAACGTGATTTTGGAAACGCTGGAAGGCAAGGACTCGATATCGTTTGCCGCGCTTTTTGACGGCTCCTGCCACCGGCTGGTGATTATTGTGACATTCCTGGCTTTGCTGGAACTGATCCGGTTGCGGGTCGCACACGTGTTTCAAAGCGAGACCTTCGGGCCGATTCTGGTTTCACGAACGTTCTCGCTCGTGCCGGATCCGGCTGAGCTCGATGACTTAGACGCCGAATGGAGGGGGGCATGACTCCGATCACCGACGAATTGAATCTGACCTCGGTTGAGGTCGAGAGTGAGGCTGCTGAATCGGTGGAATCCATCGACGCGACGGCATGCGACCTATCTGCCGGCGAAGTGGTTTCAGAGGGATCTGAGGGACGTGAGGCCTCGGCTGCACCGGACGTTTCGGCTGAAGCCGAATCGACCGAATCCCCCTCCGCAGAGACCGCCACAGAGGCCGCGCCGGCGAATGATGGCGCCGTGCAGGCGATTGCCGAGCGCGAACTGCGCGGCATTGTCGAGTCCTTGTTGTTCGTCTCCCCTGAGCCGTTGTCCGTGCAGCGTCTGGTGGCGATCATGGGCGACGTGACGAAGTCGGATGTTGCGCAAGCGCTGCGCGGCCTGGGAGAGGAATTGGAGCAGGAGGGGCGCGGAGTCAGGCTGGTCGAAATCGCCGGCGGGTTCCGGCTGGTGACCAAGCAGGAATATGCCACCTGGATTAAGCGCCTGGATAAAACGAAGTCGGCGGCCAAGCTGTCCCGATCCGCATTGGAATCCCTGGCGATCATTGCCTACAAACAGCCGATCGTTCGGTCGGAGATCGAAGAGATCCGCGGCGTCGAAACCTCCGGGGTCGTGCGGACATTGTTGGAGCGGAAGCTCGTGCGCATCGTGGGCCGGAAGGAAGTGCCGGGGCGTCCGATTATGTACGGCACGACCAAGTTCTTCCTTGAGCATTTTGGTTTGAACGACTTGACTCAGTTGCCGCCTCTGCGGGAATTCACGGAATTGGGCGAGTCCGATCAGTCGCTGTTGCCGATGGAATCCATGGAGGTGGCTGCGCCGACGGCTGCCGAAGCCGCGGTGATCGACAGCACCACGGAAGCGATCAAGGCCCTGAGTGAAGAGGCGTCATCCGTGACTGATGCAGAGGAAGTCGAGATTGAATCTGTGGTTGAGGAAGAGCGCATGATGGCGGTCGAGGTGAACGGTGAGGACGTGTTTGTCGAAGAAGAGCCCATTCCGCAGAGTTAGCTGGTTGGTCCTTCCCTCCTATTTTTTCTTACAACCGGGCAAGGCGTAAGTCCTTTTATTGCGCGCATTGAACGAGGGTCTTCTGAGACCGCGCGTTCAGCGAGCACAAAGGGCTTCTGCCTTGTCCGGTCCCCTCCCCCCGCTCCTTGACTCTGTTTCCAGCGCTTTGTTAGACTCGCCAATCCAATTCTAAGTGATTGAAAGACCCTTGGTTCTTGGCGCGGGACGGCTTTAGCAACACGAGGCAACACCAATGATGAAGGCATGGCTTTTTGACGAAATGTTCCAGTTTGACCGGCTGATCTTGTCCGCCGAAGGCACCCAGAGTGAGTGGGGTGCCGGCGATTCGGTCGCCGCGGATGAAGAGCTGCCGCCCGCGCCGCAGAACGTCCAGGCCAAAGCAGGCAATGGTCGGGTCACGATCACGTGGGATGCGGTCCCCGACGCCATGTACTACAACCTCTATTTCCAGACCACGAAGGGCGTGCAGATCAAGTTCTCAGAACTCACGCGCCCCATCGCCAGCGCCGAGGATTTCAAGGCCGTCATCGGTGTGAAGAAGGATAAGGCGACCTGTCTCGAGGGCGCGACCTCTCCGTTTCTCCACGACGATCTCGCCAACGGGACCTGTTACCACTATGTCGTGACCGTCGTCACGCAGAAGGGGGAGAGTCTGGAGTCGCAGGAAGTCATGGCGATTCCCTCGCCCTATCTCTTGGCCATGGCCTTCGGTCAGGAAGGCCCCGACGATGGAGAATTCAGCTCTCCGACGGGATTGACGCTCGACAAAGACGGCAACATCTATGTCGCCGATACCGACAACCATTCGATTCAGAAATTCACGAAAGATGGCAAGTTCGTTGCCCGATGGGGGAGCGAACCGAGTTCGCAGGAAGGGTGTTTTTATTATCCGCGCGGATTGGCGGTCGGGCCGGACGATGTCATTTACATTGCCGACAGCGGCAATAACCGTGTGCAAAAGTTCGATCTCGAAGGCAACGCCATGAAGGCCTGGGGCAAGTTCGGATTCGCCTGGCGCGGCGCCGACATGGGCAAGTTCGATGTGCCCTGGGGGATCACCACCGATCAAGAGGGCAACGTCTACGTGTCCGACACGAGCAACGCCCGCATTCAGAAATTTCAGGCTGATGGCCAGCCGCTGTTGAAGTGGGGGCGTGACGGCAGCTTCGACGGCGCGTTCTTTTTCCCGCGCGGCGTGGCGGTCGATTTCGTCGGCAATATCTTTGTGGCGGATGAGAGCAACAACCGGATTCAGAAATTCGATTCGCGCGGCAGCTTTCTGACCAAGTGGGGGCGCGAAGGGCATGGGCCGGGGCAATTTAAATCGCCGTGGGGCATTGCCTGCGATGCGCTGGGGAACGTCTACGTCGTCGATAACGGCAATCATCGTGTTCAGAAGTTCGACGGCAACGGCACCTTCCTCTGCTCCTTCGGAAACCGCGGGAAGACAGAGGGGCAGTTGAATTTCCCCTCCGGCATCGCCGTCGATAAAGAGGGCGCAGTCATCGTCGTCGATAGCGGGAACAGCCGCGTCGTGAAGTATGTGCCAACAGAAGAAGAAATCAATCGAGGGAAAGAGCAGTCGCTGCCGGCTCCGGTGGCGGGTGCGGTGCAACCTCCGCGCAGCGTGGCCGTCAAGCCGGGCGACACGGAAATCTATCTGAGCTGGCTGGATGTGCAGGGTGCGGTCTCCTACAATCTATATTTCAATACCGCGCAGGGCGTCACGATCCAGACCGGGACCAAGATCGAAGGGGTCACCAGTCCCTATACGCATTCCGGATTGACCAACGATACGCCGTACTTTTATGCGATCACGGCGGTGTTCGAAGACGGCACCGAGAGCGAGGTGTCGGAAGAAGTCACGTCGACGCCGGTCCTTATAGACATTACCGCTCCGCAGAATCCCTACGCCGTCATCAATCACGGCGCGTTCATGACGAATTCGCCGGAAGTCGTGGTGACGATCTCCGCCACGGATTTGGATACCGGAGTGACGGCCTATTTCATTTCGGAAAGTCCGCTGACGCCGATGGGAGGCACGCCCGGATGGGTTGATGTCACGACGGCGATCAAGTTCGGCGCCACGATTCCCTTCATTCTGTCGCCGACCGACGGACCGAAGACCATCTATGTCTGGTTCAAGGACGTCGGCAACAACGTCTCGACTCCGGCCAGCGCGAGCATTCTCGTCAACACGTCCGGGTACGTCTGTGTCTCCAAGTGGGGCCAGCCGGGCCGCGGTGCGTCGCTCCTGCACGGGGGCGAATTCATGGCGCCGCTGTACGGCTTGTGCGTGGATCAGCAGGGGTCGTTGTTCGCCGTCGATAACGGCAACAACCGCATCCAGAAATTCGATAACGCCGGAAACTTCATCATTCTCTGGGGCTGCTTCGGATCGGCCAACGCAAACTTCCATAATCCGACGGGCATCGCCTGCGACGGTAAGGGCGATGTGTGGGTGGTCGACACGAACAACCATCGCGTGCAGAAGTTCGACGGGAAGCTCGGCGGGTACCTGATGAAGTTCGGATCGCGCGGCAACGGCGAAGGCCAGTTCAATGCCCCATGGGGCATCGCGGTCGATCGCGTGCGCGGGTTCGTCTACGTCGTGGACAGCGCGAATTTCCGTGTGCAGAAGTTCGATATGGCCGGCGAGTTCATCATGGCCTGGGGCAGCTTCGGCAGCGGCGACGGGCAGTTCTACTTCCCGCGCGGCGTGGCCGTAGACCAGAACGACGGCGCGGTGTATGTCGTGGACATGGGCAACCACCGCATCCAGAAGTTCGACACCAGCACCAACGTGTTGCCGCAGTTGCTGGCCAAGTGGGGCGGCAGTCCAGAGGCCGGCCATGCGAGCAGTCCGCTCGCGCAGGAAGCCGGACAGTTGCGGAATCCCTGGGGCGTGGCGGTGGACGGCGCCGGCGATGTGTATGTGACGGATGCGGGAAACCAGCGCGTGCAGAAATTCGACAAAGAAGGCAACTACATCACGCAGTGGGGCGGCTACGGGAACGGCGACGGGCAATTCAATTTCCCCTATGGCATCGCGGTCGATGCCCGGGGCAGCGTGTTCGTCGTGGACAGCGGGAACACGCGGGTGCAGCAATTCATGCCGGCCGACGAAGGCAGTGAGCGGCTGCAGGAAAATGCCGAAGCGATGGCGGAACTCGATAAAGCGCAACAGACGCGATAGGGCCTGACGGACGGGCCGTGGGTGTGGTACGGGGAGATCATGCTGGATAAAGAACCGCGATTGGGCCTCACATACGACGACGTTGTCCTTGTGCCGGCGAAGTCGCAAGTCCTACCGAACGAAGTCGAGACGGCGACGCTGGTGACGCGCAATATCCGCATCCATGTTCCCTTTGTCAGCGCGGCGATGGACACCGTGACCGAGGCGCGGCTGGCGATTGCGATGGCTCGCGAGGGCGGGATCGGCATCATCCATCGTGTGCTGTCGCCGGTGGATCAGGCCGCGGAAGTGGATCGGGTCAAGAAGTCGGAAAGCGGGATGATTATGGATCCCGTGACCATCTCACCCGAGCAGACGATCCGCGACGCGCACGCCCTGATGGCGAAGTATCGGATCTCCGGCATTCCCGTCACGAAAGAGGGCAAGCTGGTCGGCATTCTGACGAATCGAGATCTGCGGTTCGAAACGCGCATGGACCTCAAGGTGTCGCAAGTCATGAAGCGCGACAAGCTGGTGACGGCTCCGGTGGGAACGAGTCTTGAGAAGGCCCGCGATATTTTGCATGAGCACCGCATTGAAAAGCTGCCGGTCGTGAATAAGAACTACGAGCTCAAAGGGCTCATTACGATTAAAGATATCGAGAAGCGCATTAAGTATCCCAATGCCTGCAAGGATACCCATGGTCGTTTGCGCGTGGGCGCGGCGGTCGGCGTGGGGCCGGATACGGATGAACGGGCGACCCTTCTGATCAAGGCCGGCGTCGATCTGATTGTCGTCGATACTGCGCACGGGCATTCGCAGGCGGTGTTGGATACGGTGAAGCGGATCAAGAAGCAGCATCCGAGTCTGGAATTGATCGCCGGCAACATTGCGACAGCGGAAGCCGCGAAGGATTTGCTGAAAATGGGCGTCGATGCCGTGAAAGTCGGCGTCGGGCCCGGTTCGATTTGTACGACGCGCATTGTTTCCGGCGCAGGGATGCCACAGCTGACGGCTATTGCCGATTGTGCCAAAGCCCTTCGTGGAACCGGGGTGCCGATCATTGCGGACGGCGGGATTAAGTTTTCAGGCGACGTGACCAAGGCGCTGGCGGCCGGGGCATCGTCAGTCATGCTGGGCGGGCTCCTGGCCGGAACGGAAGAATCGCCGGGTGAGACGGTGCTGTATCAAGCCAGAACCTATAAGGTCTATCGCGGGATGGGTTCCATCGGCGCGATGGAGCGCGGCGGCGGCGATAGGTATGGTCAGGGCGGACGCCCGGCTCAGAAGCTCGTACCCGAAGGCATCGAAGGCCGCGTTCCGTACAAAGGGCAGCTGGGAGCCGTCATCTATCAGCTGGTCGGCGGCGTCAAGTCCGGGATGGGGTACTGCGGTTGTCAGACGATTGCCGACCTTCAGGAAAAGGCGACCTTTATCAGGCAAACCGTGGCCGGCCTCCGCGAAAGCCACGTGCACGACGTCATTATCACCAAAGAAGCACCGAACTACCGGATGGATTGGGAGTGAGCCGGAGCGAATGGCTGATGGCGTATAGCCGATAGCAGAAGCGCCGGATGCTGATTCTTTCCTGCCTGCCGACTTCTCTTTCTGAGCTATCAGCCATCAGCTATCAGCCATAGGCTCTTTATAATCATGGAACTTTGGCACAATCGCATTCTCGTCCTCGACTTTGGATCGCAATACACGCAGCTGATCGCCCGGCGTATTCGCGAGGCGCAGGTCTATTCGCAGATTCTGCCCTGCACGGCGTCTCTCGCGACCATTCTGGCCTATCGCCCCCAGGGCATTGTGCTCTCCGGCGGACCTTCCAGCGTCTACGAAAAGAAAGCGCCGTCCGTCGCGAAGGCATTATTCGATCAGGGCATTCCGATTCTGGGCATCTGTTACGGCATGCAGTTGGTGACGCACTTATCCGGCGGTAAAGTCGTGAAGGCGCCGCATCGGGAATACGGCCGCGCCGATCTCCTGATCGATGACCGCAGCGATCTCTTTAAAGGAATCGGGAAAGACGGGTCCGCGGTGGTGTGGATGTCCCATGGAGACCGGATCGAGCGTATGCCGCCCGGGTTCCGGTCTATCGCCCATACGAGTAATTCGCCGGTCGCGGCGATGAAGTTGGAGAATGAACAGCGCCGGATCTATTGCCTGCAGTTCCATCCGGAAGTCGCGCATACGCCGGAAGGGGCGAAGATCCTTCGCAACTTCGTCTATGAGATCTGCGGCTGCACGCCGACCTGGACCATGCAGTCCTACGTGGATCAGGCGGTGAATCAGATCCGCGAGCAGGTCGGGAAGGATCGGGTGATCTGCGCGCTGAGCGGCGGGGTCGATTCATCGGTGGCGGCCGCCCTCACGCATCGGGCCATCGGCGATCAGCTGACCTGTATCTTTGTCGACAACGGGGTGCTACGGGCCGGTGAGCGCGATCAGGTGAAGAAGACCTTTGCGTCGCAGATGCATCTGAATCTGCGAGTGCTCGATCGCGCGACACAGTTCCTGGATGGCTTGAAGGGCGTCACCGATCCTGAGAAGAAGCGCAAGATCATCGGGCGCCTGTTCATTAAGAATTTCGATGTCGAGTCCAAGAAGTTGAAGGGCGTCAAGTATCTGGTGCAGGGCACACTGTATCCCGACGTCATCGAGAGTGTGAGCTTCAAGGGCCCGTCGGCTACGATCAAGACGCATCATAATGTCGGCGGGCTGCCCGCGCGGATGAAGCTGAAATTGATCGAGCCGCTTCGGGAATTGTTCAAGGACGAAGTGCGGGTGTTGGGTACGGAACTCGGGTTGCCGGATGAGATCGTCTGGCGGCAGCCGTTCCCCGGTCCCGGTCTCGCGATCCGGGTGCTCGGCTCTGTGACGAAGGAACGATTGGCGATCCTCCGTGGAGCGGAAACGATCGTCGATCAGGAGATTCGCGGCGCGGGATTGTACCGCGAAATCTGGCAATTCTTTGCCGTGCTCTTGCCGATCCGCACGGTCGGCGTCATGGGCGATCAACGGACCTATGACAACGTCGTGGCGATTCGCGCGGTGACCAGCGTCGACGGGATGACCGCCGACTGGGCCAAGATTCCGAACGATGTGCTGGGCCGGATGTCGAGCCGGATCATCAACGAAGTGAAGGGCGTGAATCGCGTCGTCTACGACATCAGTTCGAAGCCGCCAAGCACGATTGAGTGGGAGTAGGGGAGGGCAGGAGCCGTCCTATCGTCTCTTGTGCTCGCCCGGCGCGCACAGGGACTTGATGTGAAATGCTAGATGGCGGGCTGTGCTCGCCGGATGCGCGCAATAAGAGCCAATAGAACCGCTCCTGCTGAGAAAGCAGTGAAGAAAAGAGATTGATGGAAACTCGACTGCAGAAAATAATCGCAACGACCGGGCTGGCTTCGCGCCGGAAGGCGGAGATGTTGATCGCGAGCGGTCGCGTCACCGTCAACGGCAAGGTGGTCACGGAACTCGGCACCAAGGTCGATCCCGAGCGCGATCATGTGAAGGTGGACGGCAAGCATCTCGAAAACGCACAGCCCTTCGTCTATCTCATCCTGAATAAGCCCAAGAACGTCATGTCCACGCTGGACGATCCGGGCGGACGGCCGACGGTGAAGAATTTTCTGCATGGCGTGTCGGTGCGGGTGTTTCCGGTGGGCCGGCTGGACTTCGACAGCGAAGGCTTGATGCTGCTGACGAACAACGGCGATTTGACGCAGGCCCTGCTGCACCCGCGCTATCATGTCCCGAAAACCTATCTCATCAAGGTGAAGAGCGTCCTGACGGATGCAGAGATCGCCCAACTTGAGAAGGGGATCAAGCTCGAAGACGGCATGACCAGTCCGGCCACGGTGAAAAAGGTGCGTAAGGCCGAAGCCAATTCCTGGGTGGAAATTACGATTCATGAAGGCCGCAAGCATCAGGTGAAGCGGATGCTGGAAGCCGTCGGCCATCCGGTGATCAAATTGACCCGCGTCAAGATGGGCCCGCTCACGCTGGGCGATCTGGGGTCCGGCGAATTCCGGTTCCTGACGGATCGCGAAGCGAATGCGTTGCGCGACATCGTCGAGCAGCGACGGACATTGGAAAAAGAAGGCAAGGATCCCGGTGTCCGACCGCCCAAGCCTCCGCGGCGCCCGGGCTGGGCGAAACCCTCGAAGACCAAACGGCACTCGACGAAGAAAGCGAGACACGTGGCATGAAGGTGAGAACGCATCGCTGCGGTGAATTGAATAAGACTCATGTGGGCCAGACGGTGGTTTTGAACGGCTGGGTGCAGCGGCGGCGCGACCACGGCACGGTGATCTTTATCGACCTGCGCGACCGGACCGGTCTTACGCAAGTCGTCTTCAATGCGGAGCGCAACGCGGCAGTCCATCAAGGCGGCCATACCCTGCGGAGCGAATGCGTGGTCTCCATCACCGGCCAGGTAATGGCGCGTCCGGATGAGTCCAAGAACGCGAATCTTTCGACGGGCGAGATCGAAGTCTTTGTGGATGCGGTCGAGGTGTTGAACGAATCGAAGACGCCGCCGTTCGTCATCGAAGATGATGCCGAAGTAACGGAGGCGATCCGCCTGAAGTACCGGTTTTTGGATTTGCGGCGTCCCCGCATGCAGAAGCTGATGAAAACCCGGCACGATATTGCGCAGGCAGTGCGCGGGTTCCTCAATAAGGAAGGGTTTCTCGAAATAGAAACGCCGATTCTCACGAAGAGCACGCCCGAAGGGGCGCGAGACTATCTGGTGCCGAGCCGGGTGAATCCCGGGACATTTTTTGCGCTGCCCCAGTCGCCGCAGCTCTTCAAGCAGGTGCTCATGGTCAGCGGCATGGACCGCTATTATCAGATTGCCCGCTGCTTCCGGGATGAAGATCTGCGCAACGATCGCCAACCCGAGTTTACTCAGATCGACCTGGAGATGTCGTTTGTCGATCGGCTCGACGTGATGAGCTTGATGGAAACGATGATCGTCACTGTATTTCGTGATGCCGGCGGCGTGCAATTGCCGACGCCGTTTCCGCGGATGACCTATGCCGAAGCGATGGGGCGCTATGGATCGGATAAGCCGGATCTGCGCTTCGAGATGCCGTTGTACGACGTGACGGCCTTTGCGGCGGCCAGCGAGTTCAAGGTGTTCAAGGATGCCGCGACAAAGGGCGGACTGGTCAAGGCCTTGATCGTGAAGGGTGGCGCCGCGACGCCGCGGAGCCGCATCGATGCCTTGGGCGAAACGGCCAAGAGTTTCGGGGCCAAAGGCCTGGCCTGGCTGAAGATCACGCCCGAAGGGCAGTTGGAATCCGTCATAGCGAAGTTCCTCGACGCCAAAGCCTTTGCCGCGGCCTTGCCCGAGGCGAAGCCCGGCGATCTCGTGCTCTTCGGCGCCGACAAGCCGGCGGTCGTGCACGATGTGCTGGGCCGTATCCGGCTCCAGCTGGGTGAAGAGTTGAACCTGATCGACAAGAACGCCTGGAAGCCGCTCTGGGTAACCGAGTTCCCGCTCTTGGACTATTCGCCGGAAGAGAAACGCTATATCTTCATGCATAATCCCTTTGCCGCACCGATGGATGAAGACCTGGCGCTGCTGGATTCAGAGCCGTTGAAAGTGCGCGCTAAGGCGTACGATATGGTGTTGAACGGGAGCGAGATCGGCGGCGGCAGCATCCGGAACCATCGTAGCGACATTCAGCTCAAGATCCTGGATTTGCTCGGCATCAACAAAGAACAGGCGCAGGCGAAGTTCGGCTTTTTATTGGAGGCATTGGAGTATGGCGCACCTCCGCACGGCGGCATCGCCTTTGGTCTCGACCGGTTGATCATGCTGCTCGGCGGGGCGGATTCCATCCGCGACGTCATTGCGTTCCCCAAGACGCAGCGCGCGCAATGTCCGTTGACCGATGCGCCCTCTGCCGTGAGTGCGGAACAGTTGAAAGAACTCAGGATCAAGTTGGATTTGGTCGAGTGAGTGTTGGCATGAGGCTGGATAACGGACAGATAGAAGTCATGGATGCCATAATGGCAGATGTCTTGCGGCGCAAGTCTCCGGCTCAGCGCATCAGCATTGGCTTTGCAATGTGGGATTCCGCAAAGCGAATGTTGACCGCCCATCTTTCCTCCGAGCATCCGAATTGGAGTGCGCCGCACGTCCACCGAGAGGTGGTGCGGAGATTATCGCATGGAGCTGCAGGAACTGCTTGAACGGTTAGTGACCGCGCTCGAACGATTGCAGATCCCGTATCTCATTACCGGGTCGGTCGCGTCGATGGCATATGGCGAGCCCCGCCTGACGAACGATATCGATGTGGTGGTTGATCTGAAGGAGACCCATGTGCGGGGCCTGCTGGCGCAGTTCTCGCCGGAGGAGTTCTATCTCAGCGACGAGGCAATTCGAGATGCGCTGGTTCGTAAGGGGCAGTTCAATATTATCCATCCCGCTTCCGGATTGAAAATTGATGTCATGATTCAGAAGGGAACACCGTTTGAGGAGAGCCGCTTCAAACGCGCACGGCTGATTCATTACACCGATGTTCGAGGCGCGTCGTTTGCCTCTCCCGAGGATGTGATTCTCAAGAAAATGGAATATTATCGCGAAGGAGGGTCCGAGAAGCATCTTCGCGATATCGGGGGGATCCTGAGAGTCAGTGCCGGTATGATCGATGAGCCCTATATCGGAGAGTGGGCGGATCGGTTAGGGCTTCGAGAGATTTGGGACGCCGTGCTGCGGCGTCTTCAAGCGGGAGACTGAGTGTTCATGGCCGGCAACAGTATCGGACACATCTTCACCGTCACCTCCTTTGGCGAGAGCCACGGGCCGGCGATCGGCTGTGTCGTGGACGGGTGCCCGCCGGGGATGGCGCTCTCGGTCGAAGACATTCAGGGCGATTTGGACCGGCGCAAGCCTGGCACGTCCCGCCACGTCACGCAACGGCAGGAATCGGACCGCGTCGAAATTCTTTCCGGTGTCTTTGAGAGG
Organism: Nitrospira sp.; assembly: GCA_030692565.1. Classification (NCBI taxonomy): domain Bacteria; kingdom Pseudomonadati; phylum Nitrospirota; class Nitrospiria; order Nitrospirales; family Nitrospiraceae; genus Nitrospira; species Nitrospira sp. Next base: position 115,919 of record JAUYAO010000001.1, on the reverse strand, counting down.
AAGACGACCGGGACTCCGATTGCCCTCCTCATCCGTAACGAAGACCAGCGCAGCCGGGATTACGGCAACCTCATCGATACGTTCCGTCCGGGCCACGCCGACTACACCTATTGGCAGAAGTACGGCATCCGCGATCATCGCGGCGGGGGACGCTCTTCGGCTCGTGAAACGGCGGTGCGTGTCGCGGCGGCGGCCATTGCGAAGAAGTGGCTGCATGAAAATCACGGGGTCGTGATTCGAGGCTATCTCAGCCAGTTGGGACCGATCGACGTGCCGTTCCAGAGTTGGGATGAGGTCAGAGCCAATCCGTTCTTTGCGGCCAATGCCGATCTCGTTGCGAAACTCGAAGCGTTTATGGATGATTTGCGGAAATCCGGCGATTCCGTCGGCGCGAAGATCACCACGGTGGCCGAGCATGTGCCGGTCGGGTGGGGAGCCCCGGTGTATGCGAAGCTGGATTCCGACCTGGCCGGCGCGATGATGAGCATCAACGCCGTGAAGGCGGTCGAAATCGGTGCAGGCTTCGCCTCGGTCGCTCAGCGCGGCTCCGAACATGGCGACGAACTGACGCCCGAAGGCTTTGTGACCAACCATGCCGGGGGCGTTCTCGGCGGCATCTCAACGGGGCAGGATATCGTTGTTACGATTGGCATCAAGCCGACCTCCAGCATCCGTATCCCGCGCCGGTCGATCGACAAGCAAGGCCAGCCGGTCACCGTCGAAACGAATGGCCGCCATGACCCCTGCGTGGGCATCAGAGCCACGCCGATCGCCGAAGCCATGCTGGCCCTCGTCCTTATGGATCATGCCCTCCTGCATCGCGCGCAGAACGCCGACGTGAAGACCGCGACTCCGAAGATTTCAGGTTCGGCAAAGAAGGCTGCTTCTTCCGTGGGCAAGAAATCGACTGCGAAGATCGATCAGGATCCTGCCGAAGCGTAATCGCAACGTAAGAACAAAATCCACTATCTCAATCAGCGCTTTCGTGCCTCGATGGGAGCTCTCAATTCATGGATAACTTGAGTATGGGACCATTGCACCCCATGGCAGATATGATCTGTTGGCTCGTGCTTGCGGGGATCGGTATTTGGCTATTGACTCGAGTGGATGAAGAGGCACGAGATGCAGTTGAGCGACGTCGGGCATGGGGCTACCCCATCGATGACTACCCCAGAGAATTCGAGAAGTGGAAGGTTTGGATTCGGTGGACAGCTATACTGGTAACTGCGGTATCGCTTAGTGGAGTACTGTACAACGCATCGTGGATTTAGTGCCGAATGTGGGATGAATGGCTGGTCTTAGCGAGGGAGAGCGGGCGGATGATCGAGATCTATACGGATGGTGCCTGTAGTGGGAATCCCGGTCCTGGCGGTTGGGGTGCCTTGCTGCGTATCGGCGGTGCTGAAACGGAACTCTGCGGCGGGGAGCCGGCGACGACGAACAACCGCATGGAACTGCTTGCCGTCATTGAAGCCTTGCAGGCGCTCGCCCAGCCGGTGGAAGCGCGCGTCTATACCGATTCACAGTATGTCCAGAAGGGCATCAGCGAATGGATCCATAGCTGGAAGCGGCGCGGCTGGAAAACGGCCGGTAAAGAGCCGGTGAAGAATGAGGATTTGTGGCGTCGTCTCGATGCGCTGGCTTCCGGCCACAAGCTTGAATGGCACTGGGTGCGGGGGCATAACGGGCATCCGGAGAATGAACGCGTAGATGCCCTGGCTCGTGCAGGGCTTGAACAGTCGCGCAGCGCTGGTAAGAAAGTCGGCGGTCCAGTTGCCGCTGCTGCACCGGTCGCCACTCCTGTCAAAGAGAGGGGCGCTATAGCGCACTCTCGTCCAATCCTCGATATTCAACACGCGACCGTCTATCGGGGGGAGACCTGTGTCTTCTCCGACTTCTCCCTCGCTCTACAAGAAGGAGAGCATGCAGCGATTGTCGGTCCCAATGGGGCCGGCAAATCGACGTTGCTCAAACTCTTAGCGGGCGGCGTCCATCCGTTGCCGTTGGATGAGACCAGAATCAGTCTCTTCGGCGAGGAAGGCGGGAATGTCTGGGAGGTGCGCAAGCGACTCGGAATTGTGTCGCACGATCTCCATCGGGACTATCTGATCTGTGCAGAGGGGCTGAATGTCATTCTGTCCTGGTACTACGCAAGCAACGACACGTATGAGTATCAGGAGTTCAGCGAGGCGCAGGTCGTGCGGGCGCGCGAGGTAATGAAGGAGTTAGGTATTGAGTCATTGGCCGGCCGTCGATTCGGCCATCTCTCAACCGGCGAGCAACGCCGCTTTCTCCTCGGCCGCGCGCTGGTGCATGATCCTTCTGTGCTGGTTTTAGATGAACCGACGAGCGGACTCGATCTGAAGGCCTGCTTCCAATACCTGGATCTCTTGCGTGCGCAGATCCGCAAAGGGAAGACCGTGCTCCTCGTCACGCATCATCTGCACGAGATCCCGCCGGAGATTGAGCGGGTCGTCTTGCTCAAAGAGGGGCAGATTGTCGCTGATGGGAGCAAAGCCAATCTGCTCACAGACATAAACCTCAGCCGGCTTTTTGACCAGCCCGTGACGCTTGTCCGGGCCAACGGTTGGTATCAAGCCCTGCCTGGGTAACGTGGTTCGACGCATCTCGTATGATCTGCCCCCATCGTTTCTGCCCTTCATTCTAGTTGCGAATCTTCTGCCAGTGTCCGAACCGCTCTTTCTTTTGACGAAGTCTGTCTTGAGGGGTACGTTTCACAGATAAGTGTTCCTTATGGCGAGGGTCTGAGGAATAGACGAGGTTGAGGTCTCTTTCTTCCGATGGACGAATCGCGAGTCCCATAACGAGCTCCATATGTTGGCACGCTTATCTGAGCATCGACATCTGCACATGTTGTCCTGGCTATTCGGTCTCTGGTGTTTCCACTCCGGGGAAATCTTCGTCCCGGCAGCCTGGGCGGAGACCTGGGTCTGTCCACAGCCTGGACAATCAGATCTGTACACGGACCATAGTGGGCGGGGCTGTTGGAAGCTGGGGGAGCCCAAGACCTATTCGTCTTTGGAAGTTGTTCCGGCGCCTATCTTCCCACCGCTCAAAGCGAGTTCTGTACCTGAGTCGAAATCGACCGCTGTGCACATGCCTGCCCAGAACTTGAATAAGCCGGCTCCATTTCCTGATGTATCTCTGACCGTGCCGGTTCTCGGCATTTCATCAGAGGGCACGGTGGGATCGATTACCGGCTCGTGGAATGGACTCGTTGCGCGGATTACGGTCGGCTACAGGGAGGACGGCAGGGGGCCGGAGATTCTGCCCAATGAGAATCTGAAGCCGGTATCGGTTGGGTCATTGCATACGGCTGTGATTGCTGCAGCGAGGGCTGTGGGATACGACCCTCGATACTTGACCGTTCGCCTGCTGATCCCGACGAAGATGGATGGTCCGAGCGCCGGTGGAATTATGGCTGTCGGCATTGCTGCGGCTCTTCTCGGTGATCCGATTCGCCCCGATGTGTGCATGTCAGGAACGATTGAGCCGACGCTGGAGATCAAGCCGGTTGGCCGACTGGTGGATAAGATGAACGCCTGCCGGGATCTCAAAAAGACCACGATGATCGTGCCGGACGGATTGGACAACAGCCATCTCAATTTTACCGGAGCGGAGAAGGCTATTCATGTCATCGAGGTCCATACGCTGGCTGAGGCGTACACCGCTGCGACCGGCCAATCGCTGCGTCAGGCGGTCCACTGACACACACGAAGAGGGGGAGTGATGCGTCATCAGATTGAGACGACAAAACGGCTGGTCGGCTTTGCGGGAACGCTGGCGTTCCTGTGCAGTGTGTTTGCTTCCATGGCGTGGGCGGCGGAACCGGTGAAGGTCAATTCCTTGCTCGCGTATCCTCAGTCGTACAATATGAAATTGGTGCGGGTCGAGGGCACCGTCAGTCGCTATCGCATGCAACAGTTTATCGGTGCCCGCAGTAAGCTGGAGAAGTGTATTCAGGAATTTGCGGTCGCAGACGACACCGGTACTATCAATGCCACGTATGCGACGCTCTGCGATATGGGAACAGTCTTGCTCAGAAACGGTGACCGTGTGACGATCGACGCACACTTTTCCGGCGTTCTAGATGTGCGGTCGGTGACGAAGAACTAATGTGGCCATCGATTTTCAATCGAGACGTCTGCTATCCGCCTCCTAACGTCACCGTAAACGTCAGATCCGCATCAATGCGGCGGACTTTGACACGCACTTGCTGGCCCGGGGTGGTTCGCTCGATCAGATAATTCTTCAAATGCGCCGCGTCGTTGATCTCGGTTCCATCCACCGCAATGATGATGTCGTGCTTCTGAATGCCGGCTGACTTGGACGGCTCATTCACTTCCTTCACCGCCATGCGCCATTTCGTGCCGTCCTTCACGGCCATCATGTGAATGCCCATCTTCGAGAAGGTCATCGGCTTTCCGTCGATGGCCGACTTCACGATCCGTTCAGCCAGCAACGCCGGAATCGCAAAGGCCATGCGGCTGCAGTGGGCGGTGGAGTCGTCCCGTTCGGTTTGGATGATGGCGTGCATAATGCCGACCACGTCCCCCTTGTCGTTAAAGAGTCCACCGCCGGAGTTGCCGCTGCAAGCCGCGACGTCGGCCTGGATCAGTCTGGTGTCCACCGTTTGGAGGAATGTATTCGTATTGCCCAAATGCCCGAAGGACATCGTGGGTCCCCAGCCCATCGGATAGCCGACGGTGAAGACATCTTGGCCGGGCTGCACGTCGCCGGCGGCAAAGGAGGCGGTGGCGCGAAGCTTGGCCCGGTGGGCTTCCGCCACGCGATAGACGACGACATCCATGAAGGCGCTGTCGCCGACCAGGTCCGCGGTGAGTTCGTGCAGATCCGTCGTCAGGATATGGATCTGCTTCTCAATGATGGTGCCGGTGGTGACATCGTGCTTCTCTGCGGCATGACGGGCGGTCACGATGTAGCCGTCGCGCAGGTGAAAGCCGGTGCCGCGAACCAGAATCTTTCCCGGTTTATCCGGCGTCCGCTGATCTTGCGTATCTTCGAGCACGCCGACGGTCGCGAGCTTGGCGCGGTCGAGCGCCGCAGGGGATAGTTCTGCATGCGCGGGTGCTGTCGGCATAAGTATCGGGAGTGCAAGCATGAAGAGGGCAGAGCCACGGAAAATTGAACGAGTGAGAGCAGTGCGTCGCATGCAAGATCCTTTCATGTCAGAGCCGATAGACCATTCTAGTATAATCCAGAGCGTAGGCTAAGAGGAAAGGGGGGGGGGTACAGGGACAAGAGGTGATTCGCATGCTATGCTGTCTTTATAAAAGGAGTGCGGTATGCCTACAAGAATAGTTTGGATGCGGGTGCTCTGTGCGCTGTCGACGGTGGTGGTGCTCGCAGCCTGTCCTGTTTTCGCCGAAGAGCCGCAGGGGATGATGCAGCGGGTTGAAGCCACGGCGAAACATATAGGCGAAAAGATTGAAAGTAAGACCAAAGCGGTGGTGAAGAAGGTCGAAGAGAAGCACGTCGTGGACAAGGTCGGTGAGAAACTCAAGAAGGCTGCGACGAAGACCGCCGAAGGGTTCGAAAAAGCGGGCACGAAGATCAAGGAAAAGTTGAATGACTAGGCGGTCTGTTCACTCGAAGGTTTCCGAGCGCGTCCTACTTCTTCCGAAATCCCAAAAATGTTCCGGCGCCGCCTGCTCCCGCCGAGGGGAGATAGCCCGTGAGGACTTCCTTGAAGCCCTCCGCTTTGCCCTGAGCCCAGGCGAGGCTGTGCGAAATATTTTCTTCGATCGCGGTCCAGTCGAGGTCGACGACCCCGGTCATTTTCACGGCGGCCAGCAGAGTCAGTAGGATTCCTGCGACAATGGCGGCAAGTTTGACCGTCCGGCGAATCGCCCAGCCGATCAAGAAGCCTCCCATAAAGCTGGCCCCTCCGCGGGCGAGGGCCGGCGACATCATGTCATTCATCCAGGCCCCGACTCCGGCGATAGTCGTAGCTCCTGCGCTGAGGAAAGGCTTCGAATGCCATGGCGGATCGGCGAAGAGTGTCTCAAGGGCGCCGGTTGCCAGATGGTTCTTGGACTCCTGTTCGTCTTGGCTCATGAGCGTGGTCCTTCAAAGGTGTTGCACACGTTGGGATCGCCGCTTTCCAGGCCCCGCCTGAGCCAGGTCATCCGTTGGTCGGATGAACCGTGGGTCCAGCTTTCCGGTTGGACGTATCCCTGACCCATTTTCTGCAGGCGATCGTCGCCGATGGCGGCGGCGGCTTTGAGTCCTTCTTCGAAATCGCCCGGCTCGATCAGATTGCGCTTGCGGTTGGCATGGTGGCCCCACACGCCGGCGAAGCAGTCGGCTTGGAGCTCCATGCGGACGGACAAGGCATTCGCGTCTTTCTCCGATGCCTGACGCTGAAGACGAGTGATTTTCTCAGTCACACCCGTCAGATTCTGCACGTGGTGTCCCACCTCATGCGCGATGACATAGGCCTGCGCAAAATCTCCGGGGGCGCCGAGGCGTTGAGCCATCTCGTTGAAGAACGTCAGATCGAGATACACCTTGTGATCCCCCGGACAATAAAACGGACCGACGGCCGATGAAGTCGTCCCGCAGGCGGACCGGACGCTACCGCTGAAGAGGACGAGTCGGGGTTCTTTATAGTCAGCGCCCAGCAATTGCTTCCAGGTAGTTTCCGTATCCGCGAGGACTACTGAAGCAAACTTGCCGAGTTGGTCGCTGGGAGGGCCGGTCGGCCCGGTTTCGGCCGGCCCCGAGGACTCCGTCATGCTCTGGACTCCGCTCAGCATATTGATGAGCGTCAGGGGATTGGTGCCGGTAAAGTAGCTGACGGCGAGCACCAACACGATGCCGCCGATTCCCAGTCCGCCGACACTGCCGACCCGGGCCGGGCTCATGCCACGGCGGTCTTCGATATTGCTGCTTTCCCGTTGTCCTTCCCACCGCATGGCGATCCTCCGGTCGAACTCTCAGGCCTATCGAGTTAGGCCGGTTCTTTTTCCATCGATTGAATGAATTTGTCCGCTTCGGCGATGGACTTGTTCATGTCCTTGACCAGTTGATCGACCTGGGCGTCGACCTTGACGAGTTCGCCTTTGATAGCGGCCAGGGCGCGTGCATTCAGGTTGTGTTTCAGGTAGAGGACTTGATCGCGAAGCGGTTTCAACACCGGGTCGATGCGCTGTTCGGCCTTTTTCATGGCTCCGAGCATCTCGTTGTACCGGGCTTTGGTCTGAGTCAGCCTCTCTTCACTCTTGCGCCGGAGATCGGCGCTGGAATATTGGCCGAGTTCGGTCTTCCATTCGGCGAACAGCGAATCCGCCACGCTCTCGACATCCTTGATCCGTTTCCGCACGGCCTCGGCGCTGTCTTCGCTGCTTTCCAACTCGCTGTTCAGTTTCTTGTAGGTGGTTTCCAGATCGCCACCTTGATAGCCGACGACTTTTCCGAATTGTTCCAGGGCGCTCTGGATTTCTTTCTTGGCGTCCTCCTGCGCATTGCGCGCAGACTTGACCCGGCTGCTCAGAATATCGCGTTTGGCATAGCCCATCTTCTCCATCGTGGCTATGTAGGCGGTATCGCAGGCCGTCAGTCCGAAGGCGAGGGAGAGTATTGTGGCGAGACCGATTAATCGAAACATAAGGTCCTCATACTGAGAGATCCATAAAAGTGCTTACGAAGCGCTGTGGATTGCTGCGGCACGCCGGCATCATAACCGAAGTGATGACCGGGGGGAAGTCTTCAGACTCACAAGGCGAAGAGAGGCGGCCACCACAGGAGGTGTGGTGGCCGCCGCGGTGCGAACGGGCGGGCTTATTTCCCGTCCGGACCGGTGGAGCCCAGCTGGCCGGTGATTTTGGAGAGGTCTTTCGGATGGAGGACGATTTCGATCCGTCGATTGGCGCTTCGGCCCTGCTCGGTCTCGTTGGGAGCAATCGGGCGCGTCTCGGCATAGCCGACGGCGGACATATGCTGCCGGCCCACTCCACCTTGATCGATCAAGTACCGCACGACATTGGTGGCGCGGGCGGTGGAGAGCTCCCAATTCGTTTTGAATTTATCCTGTAGCTTCGTGCTGATCGGCACGTTGTCCGTATGACCTTCGATGCGGATTTGTTTATCGGTAATCTTGTTCAAGACATCGCCGACCTGCTTCAAGACTTTGACTCCGGCCGGCTTAACCTGCGCCTGCCCCGAGTCGAAGAGCACCCGGTCGACCATGTTGATCGTCAACTGATCGCGAACCTGCTGGATCGTGATGTTGCCTTTCGAAATTTCGTCCTGGAGTGATTTGGACAGTTCCTCCTGCGTGCGAGTCAGCCGCGCGATCTCCGCTTCTTTGGCGGCGCGTTCCTGTTCAAGCCGGGCCTTCTCGGCTTCCTCGGCCTTCAGTCGCGTTCGTTCCTGCTCCAGGCTCGCCGTGAGCTGGGTTTGTTCCTGGCGGAGTTGCTCGCGTTCCTTGGCGACGCGGGCGGCTTCTGCTTCAAGGTCGGCGGCGCGCTTCTGCAGCTTGGCGATCTCGCTCTGGGCGGAAGCGGTCCCACTGGCCAATTGTTGTTTGTCTTTTTCCAGCGCGCTGACCTGGGCCGCCTCGTCGGCCAGCTTCTGTTGGAGTTGGTCGATCTGGCCGCGCACCGCGCTCAGCTCGGTGCCGAGTTGGCCCTTGTCTTTTTCCAGGCCGTCCAGCTTGGACTGCAATTCTCCCGAGCGGGCCTCCAGGGCTGCCCGTTCTTTGGCCAGTGCGGCCGCGGCCTCCTCGGCGGTTTTTCGTTGCGCCGATTCCTGATCCAGATTCTGCTGCAGGCTGGCGAGTTGCTGTTTGAGTTGATCCGATTGGGCCTGAGATTGTTTCTTCAACGCCTCAAGTTCGGCGGCCCGTTGAGCGGATGTTTTCTTCGTGGCATCCAGTTCGGTGAGCGCTTTGGTGTGCGTTTCATTCGTGACGCATCCGATCGGGGCGATGGCGCACAAGGCGATCAACGAGGCGGTTCGGAGCGATGAGGTCTGGAACGGACTACGTGGATGCATAGATTCCTCCCTATAAAGGATGACACGCGGAACACAGCGAGAAGGAGCAAAGTCGATGCCTGAATGTTTCCGTAGGGACGGACGAGAAAGTTCTGGTTATTCAAGGGAATGATTGGAGAAGGGAGCGGGGAAATGGGGGAGACTGTCGTGAGATGCCACGGTCCTGTAGGAAGAGGCCTACAGATTCGATAGATACCGGTATGGAATATATCGGGTCGAGGAATGGGGGCACAACGGCTGTTGCGCCCCGGAAGGCAGGCTTACTTGCCCATCTCCTTCTTTTCATCCTTTTTCTTGCTCTCGTCATCGGCTTTGGAGCCGCTCATATCCTTCTTGTCCTTCTGTTCGACCGGTGCCGGTTCACTTGCGAAGGAGACGGCCGTGCCGAGACCGAAGGTCAAGAATGCTGCGAGTGCGATGAAGCTGGCTAAGCGAGTCATGGGAACCTCCTCACGTAGAGAGTGAATGAAAATAGGCCACGGTCATCCGCGATGCTGTGGCCGCTGCGAACACTGAATGAATCCGATGAGAGTGGCGAAGCTCTCATGCCGGGTAATAGAGCAAGCCTGATGCCGGAAGAAACTGATGGGTGATATCCACCATTCGGAGATGGCCACATCTTCTAAGTCGCGCTGTCGACAGGCATTCTCGTCGTCGAGCGATTTCATAGCTCTCGAGGCGTGACGGAAAGACTGTATGGAAGCGCTCTGGGATTTGCAGGGGAATACCTACGCTTCTACACGGGGGATGAGAATTGAGGGTGGTGCGCAGGGTCAGGTATAGTGGCGGCATGATGATCAATTGGATCAGGATGATCGCCGCGCTGTGGTGGAGCGCGTTGATGCTGCCCGGCTGCGCGTCGCACGTTGTCGTGCCGGCGGCGCTTGAGGCCCAGCTCGACAAGGATGTCACCTTCGCGCAGATTCTTGCGGCGCCGGAGTCCTTGGTCGGGAAACGGATTGTGGTCGGCGGTGAGGTACTGAAGGCAAAGCGGATCGCTGCCGGCATGCTGATCGAAGTATTGCAGCTTCCATTGAACGCCGACTATGAACCGACGGTTGTGAGGACAGACTCGCAAGGCCGATTCCTGGCGCTCACTCAAGAATTGCTCGACCCGGCGACGATCCGGGAGGGGACGGCGATCACTCTGGTTGGCGAAGTGACCGGAGCCCGCATGGATCGCCTCGATGAGGTGGAGTATCGGTATCCGACCTTTGGCGTGAAGCATCTCTATGCGTGGCCGCCCGGGTATGGTTCGGAGCCGCGATCAGGGTTTTCTCTCGGGGTCTTCGGTGGCATGGGCGTGGGAAGCGGCGGGCGAATCGGCGGAGGATTCGGCCGTGGCTACTGATCGCGTCCTTCAGAGGCAGGCGGAGCATTCGACTGATCGAGATCGATTCATTTCGTGGCCCTGTCGGCGGTGCCGTACCCAGAGCCGGCGTCTTCTCAAGCTGCATGTGGCTGAGACCGCGGCGGCCGGCCGGTGAAAGCCACGTCCCGCATGACACAGGCCACGTCGAGTCCAGCGCGCGTTCACACCATCGCGTTTCATAAGCCCTACGGCGTTCTGCCGTGTTTTACCGATCCTGGCGGGCGGCCGACGCTCGCCGACTATGTCGAGTTGCCTGGTGTCTATGCGGCCGGGCGGCTGGATATGGACAGTGAAGGGTTGATGCTCCTGACATCCGACGGAACGCTCTCTCACCGCATCACCGATCCGCAACACAAGCTTCCGAAGGTCTATCTGGTGCAAGTTGAACGGATGCCCGATGAGCAGGCGCTCCAGCAATTGCGCCAGGGTGTGGTGCTGAGCGGAACCAAGACGAGGCCGGCGGAGGTTCGCTTGCTGGACGAGCCGCCGGCATTGCCGGATCGGTCGGTGCCCATTCGGTTCAGGAAAACCGTGCCGACCTGTTGGATCGAGATGACCATTCGCGAAGGGATGAATCGGCAGGTGCGTCGCATGACCGCGGCGGTCGGGCACCCGGCGCTGCGGTTGGTTCGGGTGGCGATTGGCCCTATCTCGTTGGGGAATCTTGCGCCCGGTGTCTGGCGTGATTTGACCGCTGGCGAGGTGCAGGCGATTCAGGGCAGTGGAGCGGCCGCTGGCAGCAAACCACGGCGGCCGGAATCTCCGAGAACTTCACGCCGCGCCACTGAATAGCGCGGCGGTTGTTCGTTACTTCCTCAGACTCTGCAGGAATTCTCCTAGCACTTTCCGAAACTGTTCCGGATCTTCCGCCATCATGAAATGGCCGGTGTTGAACTCCACCAGTTGCGCGCCGGCGATCTGTGCCTGAATGCCGCGCGCGATGGCCGGAGTCGCGACATCATCTTTGGCTCCGACCGCCACGAGCGTCGGCGCGGTGATCGCGCTGATCCTTCCGTGCACGTTGGCCTGAGCCATGCTTGTGAGGGCTTCGCGGAGTACTGTGCCGTTCCAGCTCGGAATGCGGTCCAACAAGGGCTGATAGAGCGTGGCGGGCGTTCCCTGGGGGAAGCTCTCCACGATAATGTTCTTGGATACGTCGCGAAAGTCGCGCGGGTTGCCGATGGTCGGTAGGTCCTTATCGAGCACCATCGCCCCGTCGGTCGTCGAGACGAGTACGAGCGCCCGCACGCGCTCAGGATAATCCAGAGCCAGCTGCTGCAAAATCATCCCACCCATGGAGACGCCGACCCAGATCGGCCGCTCGATCCCCAGCTTGTCCGCGAGTGCAATCAGGTCTTTGGAAAACTGTGCGATCGTAAAACCGCTCTCCGGTTTTTGCGATTCGCCGTATCCGCGGAGGTCGACGGCAATGCCTCGAAAGTCCGGCGAGTAGGCGTTCAGATATTTCGGGAAAATATTGCTCGTGGTGACGACGCCGTGAACGAAGATGATCGGATCGCCGGTGCCGGCTTCCAGAATGCTGAGCGAGACGCCGTCGATCGTCACGGCGCGCCGCCTGATTTCCCCGTTCACACGTGTCGCCGTTGCATGGGTTTGGGCGGATCCCAGGGACGTCAGCCGGTCTTGCTGCAACGCCGGAGCATGCAGATCGCAGCCGGTGAGGCTAAGGATGAGGGATGAATAGAGGATGAAACGTCGTGCCATGGTCCCTCCAGCGAATAGGAAGCAGAGCGACTATCACTAGCGAGATTCCCGGAGAGAAGCAAGTCAGAATATATAGTGTAGGTGAAACAGATGGAAAGGAGCGTTGCGCCGAGAGTGGGGGCGGATGCGGATGAATTTCGGTGCCGTGCGGCCGATTGCGACGGGCGTCGCAAGTCTACAGCTCTGCCAGTTCCGAAATGATCGTGTGCAATCCGCTCGCGCCGGCCGGCTGTGGCCGGACGATTTCAGCTATCTGCAGTTGACCTTTTGTATCGGTCGCCCGCACCACGGTTTGAAATTTTCCTGGCTTCGGCGCGGTCCAGGCGTAGTTCCAAACCACCCAGGAGTAGGGCGACATCGGCGGTTCAATCTCGCATTCGCTCCACGTGCGGCCGGCATCGAAGCTGAGCTCGACTTTGCTGATGGAGCTGGGGCCGCCGAAGGCAATCCCGCGGAATTTCTGCACGGACCCGCGCAAGGTCTGGTAGTGGCCGGGGGAATCGATGCGGGAGAAAATCTTGATCGTGGCGTCGTCAGTCCAGCCTTTGCGCTGCCAGTATCCTAGGTAATCACCCGGGTAGACCTCGATCTCGGTAATCCATTTCACGTTTTTAATGCCGTACAGGCCGGGGACGATGAGGCGGATCGGGAAGCCATGCTCCTTAGGGAGTTTTTCGCCGTTCATCAAGAAGGCAATCATCACGTCGTCCTGCATCGCGCGTGTAAACGGAATGCTGTCGTCGTAGCCATCGATCCCGCGAAAAGTCACATCCCGTGCAGTTTCTTCGTCGGCGCCGGCGTCCAGGAGGAGCTTTTTTAATGAAATACCGCGCCAGGTGGCAGTGCCCAGGCTGTCGCCGCCGGGGAGGGTGTCGATACACATGAGCGTGGAGACTTGATCGTAGGAATCGCGATTCAAAATATCACGCCAGCCCAGTGAAAGCGGTGTTTTCACGACGCCTTTCACGTGAACTTTCCATTGCTCGATATTCACCTCGCGTGATATCGAGACGGCGGAATCGGCGTAATTGACGACGTAAAATTTAGAATTCGGTGTGAAATAGGTGGTCTCGCGTGGCGGAATCGCAAACATGCGTCCAAAAATAGAACCGATGGCGTCGCAGCCTCCGGTTATTCCGGCCGTCGCGACGAGACCGAGCGTTTGTAGAATCGTTCGGCGCCGCATGAACAGTGGTGATTCATTGTTTCTCATATTTTTTGATTATACATGAAAATGTTGCTTGACACTCGTGGGGGAGCTTTGTTATCTTCCCACTCGTTCGAGGGCAGAGGGCGGATGAGTTCTTGCCTGCATACCGCAACCAGACGGTGCGGTGCCTGAGGGAAACTACCCGAAGTTTTTTGAGTGGGTCCCTTGACATGAGAGTGCGCAACGTTTATATTGCGCCTCCCGCGTCACGAACGCGACGTTGTGTTCTTTGACAACTGAATAGAGGAAGTTGAGCAAGGTGTAAGGTGTATTGAAGTGGTGGCCCTTGGTCCAATTTTAGAGAACACCTATTTGAGAGTTTGATCCTGGCTCAGAACGAACGCTGGCGGCGCGCCTAATACATGCAAGTCGAGCGAGAAGGTGTAGCAATACACTTGTAAAGCGGCGAACGGGTGAGGAATGCATGGGTAACCTACCCTCGAGTGGGGAATAACTAGCCGAAAGGTTAGCTAATACCGCATACGTTTCCGGAACTTCGGTTTCGGAAAGAAAGCAATGCCGTGGGTATTGCGCTCATGGATGGGCTCATGTCCTATCAGCTTGTTGGTGAGGTAACGGCTCACCAAGGCTTCGACGGGTAGCTGGTCTGAGAGGACGATCAGCCACACTGGCACTGCGACACGGGCCAGACTCCTACGGGAGGCAGCAGTAAGGAATATTGCGCAATGGACGAAAGTCTGACGCAGCGACGCCGCGTGGGGGATGAAGGTCTTCGGATTGTAAACCCCTTTCGGGAGGGAAGATGGAGTGGGTAACCACTTGGACGGTACCTCCAGAAGCAGCCACGGCTAACTTCGTGCCAGCAGCCGCGGTAATACGAAGGTGGCAAGCGTTGTTCGGATTCACTGGGCGTACAGGGAGCGTAGGCGGTTGGGTAAGCCCTCCGTGAAATCTCCGGGCCTAACCCGGAAAGTGCAGAGGGGACTGCTCAGCTAGAGGATGGGAGAGGAGCGCGGAATTCCCGGTGTAGCGGTGAAATGCGTAGAGATCGGGAGGAAGGCCGGTGGCGAAGGCGGCGCTCTGGAACATTTCTGACGCTGAGGCTCGAAAGCGTGGGGAGCAAACAGGATTAGATACCCTGGTAGTCCACGCCTTAAACTATGGATACTAAGTGTCGGCGGTTTACCGCCGGTGCCGCAGCTAACGCAATAAGTATCCCGCCTGGGAAGTACGGCCGCAAGGTTGAAACTCAAAGGAATTGACGGGGGCCCGCACAAGCGGTGGAGCATGTGGTTTAATTCGACGCAACGCGAAGAACCTTACCCAGGCTGGACATGCAGGTAGTAGAAGGGTGAAAGCCCAACGAGGTAGAAATACCACCCTGCTCAGGTGCTGCATGGCTGTCGTCAGCTCGTGCCGTGAGGTGTTGGGTTAAGTCCCGCAACGAGCGCAACCCCTGTCTTCAGTTACTAACAGGTCAAGCTGAGAACTCTGGAGAGACTGCCCAGGAGAACGGGGAGGAAGGTGGGGATGACGTCAAGTCAGCATGGCCTTTATGCCTGGGGCTACACACGTGCTACAATGGCCGGTACAAAGGGCTGCAAACCCGCAAGGGGGAGCCAATCCCAAAAAACCGGCCTCAGTTCAGATTGGGGTCTGCAACTCGACCCCATGAAGGCGGAATCGCTAGTAATCGCGGATCAGAACGCCGCGGTGAATACGTTCCCGGGCCTTGTACACACCGCCCGTCACACCACGAAAGTTTGTTGTACCTGAAGTCGTTGCGCCAACCGCAAGGAGGCAGGCGCCCACGGTATGACCGATGATTGGGGTGAAGTCGTAACAAGGTAGCCGTAGGGGAACCTGCGGCTGGATCACCTCCTTTCTAAGGAGCATACCTCCAAAGAAAATCCAGGGCCGAGGGCCACCTCTTCAATACACTTACACCGAATTTTAGTGAAGGCTCAGTCGTGAATCATGTTGCAGGATCTATCGTGTCCTGTGAGAACGGGCCTTGATGGCGTCATGACTCAGCTGGGCCTGTAGCTCAGTTGGTTAGAGCACGCGCTTGATAAGCGCGGGGTCGATAGTTCAACTCTATCCAGGCCCACCATCTGAGTCTAAGTTACGCAGCATTCCAGGCAACTGTCTGGGGGACTATCCAGTAAGGATCTGCGGGGCTGTAGCTCAGTTGGGAGAGCACCTGCTTTGCAAGCAGGGGGTCGCTGGTTCGATTCCAGTCAGCTCCACCAAAGATCTGAGTCGGTGTCGAATCTGTTTCTTGCTCAACTTCCTCTATTCAGCGTCGGATGACGGGTAACCTGTCGTCCATGTTCTTTGAAAATTGAATAGGTCTTGATGAAAGACCATGTGTATCAGGAGCAAAGTGATTGTTAAGCTACTAAGGGTGTACGGTGAATGCCCTGGCATCAGCAGGCGATGAAGGACGTAGCTAGCTGCGATAAGCCTCGGGAAGCCGCAAGCAGGCCGTGATCCGAGGATGTCCGAATGGGGAAACCCAGGCGATTAATGCCGCCTATCCGTCACTGAATACATAGGTGACGAGAAGCCCACGCAGGGAAGTGAAACATCTCAGTACCTGCAGGAATAGAAATCAACCGAGATTCCCCAAGTAGTGGCGAGCGAAAAGGGAATAGCCCAAACCGCAGTGATGTCAAGCCCGTGTGCGTTGTCACTGCGGTGTTGTAGGTCTCTGTTAGACGGTGATACGGACCCGTCGGCAAGTCAAAAATCAGGATCATAGCAGAACGGTCTGGAAAGGCCGGCCATAGAAGGTGACAGCCCTGTAAGCGACATGACCCTGACTTGTTGGACAGAGATCCTGAGTACCACGGGGCCCGAGAAACCCTGTGGGAATCCGGGACGACCACGTTCCAAGGCTAAATACTCGCTGATGACCGATAGCGCACCAGTACCGTGAGGGAAAGGTGAAAAGAACCCCGGTGAGGGGAGTGAAATAGAACCTGAAACCGTACACCTACAAGCAACGAAAGGGCTATGCCCGCAAGGGAATGCCTGATCGTGTGCCTTTTGCTTAATGAGCCTGCGAGTTATCTTGCGCAGCAAGGTTAAGGCGGAAAGCCGGAGCCGTAGCGAAAGCGAGTCCAAACTGGGCATTTAGTTGCGTAGGATAGACCCGAAGCGAAGTGATCTACCCATGGCCAAGGCGAATTCGACGTAACAGTCGAAGGAGGCCTGAACTGATGTTTGTTGCAAAAAGCTCGGATGAGCTGTGGGTAGGGGTGAAAGGCTAATCAAACTTCGTTATTGCTGGTTCTCCTCGAAATAACTTTAGGGTTAGCCTCGTGACAGCCGTGACGGAGGTAGAGCACTGAATGAGCTAGGGGCGTTCCAACGCTACTGAACTCAATCAAACTCCGAATGCCGTTACTGGACGCACGGGAGTTAGACTACGGGTGCTAAGATCCGTGGTCAAAAGGGAAATAGCCCAGACCATCAGCTAAGGTCCCTAAGCGCAAGCTAAGTGGGAAAGGTTGTATTGTCGCTCAGACAGCCAGGAGGTTGGCTTAGAAGCAGCCATCCTTTAAAGAGTGCGTAATAGCTCACTGGTCGAGCGATGATGCGCCGAAAATATAACGGGGCTCAAGTTTGCCACCGAAGCTATGGACTCACCCGCAAGGGCTGAGTGGTAGAGGAGCATTCTCTCAGCTGTGAAGGTTGACCGACAAGGACAGCTGGAGCGGAGAGAAGAGATTATGCAGGCATAAGTAGCGATTAATGATGTGAGAATCATCATCCCCGTAAACCTAAGGTTTCCTGGCCTATGTTCGTCAGGTCAGGGTGAGTCGGACCCTAAGCCGAGGCCGAGAGGCGTAGGCGATGGAAAACAGGTCAACATTCCTGTACCACTGTCATAGCGTTATCAGCGAAGGGGGGACGCAGAAGGGTAGGCACCGCCGGGTCCCTGGAATACCCGGTCCAAGCCCGTAGGCGGGTCTCGTCGGCAAATCCGCGGGGCCATTAACGCCGAGAGGTGATGGGGAGGCCGCAAGGCCATAAACGGGCTGATCCCATGCTGCCGAGAAAAGCCTCGTAGCGAGTTATGATAGTGTCCGTACCGCAATCCGACACAGGTAGGTGGGTAGAATATACCAAGGGGCGTGAGAGAACACTTCCTAAGGAACTTTGCAATTTAGCCCCGTAACTTCGGGAGAAGGG
The DNA here is from genome assembly GCA_030692565.1 of Nitrospira sp. Taxonomy (NCBI): domain Bacteria; kingdom Pseudomonadati; phylum Nitrospirota; class Nitrospiria; order Nitrospirales; family Nitrospiraceae; genus Nitrospira; species Nitrospira sp. The sequence goes on along the minus strand of JAUYAO010000001.1, from coordinate 98,412 downwards.
GTGCCACGCGTAGGTGAGATTGTACAAATTAAGCCGAACGTGGTTGCAATAAAGTGGCTCTAGCGACTGTTTACCAAAAACACAGGACTCTGCGAACACGCAAGTGGACGTATAGGGTCTGACGCCTGCCCGGTGCTGGAAGGTTAACCGGAGGAGTTAGCCGCAAGGCAACGCTCTGAAGGGAAGCCCCAGTAAACGGCGGCCGTAACTATAACGGTCCTAAGGTAGCGAAATTCCTTGTCGGGTAAGTTCCGACCTGCATGAATGGCGTAACGACTGGAGCGCTGTCTCGGGAAGTGACTCAGCGAATTTGTTGTTCCGGTGAAGAAGCCGGGTGCCCGCAACTAGACGGAAAGACCCTGTGCACCTTTACTACAACTTGACATTGGATGTTGGAATGCGCTGTGTAGGATAGGTGGGAGCCTGTGAAGCCTGGCCGCTAGGTCGGGTGGAGGCAACGTTGAAATACCACCCTGAACGTTCTGATATTCTAACTCGGCTCTGTAATCCAGAGCGAAGACAGTGTCTGGCGGGTAGTTTGACTGGGGCGGTCGCCTCCCAAAAAGTAACGGAGGCGTTCAAAGGTTCCCTCAGGCTGGTCGGTAATCAGCCGTCGAGTGCAAAGGCATAAGGGAGCTTGACTGCGAGAGTGACAGCTCGAGCAGAGACGAAAGTCGGACTTAGTGATCCGGTGGTTCTGCGTGGAAGGGCCATCGCTCAACGGATAAAAGGTACGCCGGGGATAACAGGCTGATCTCCCCCAAGAGTTCACATCGACGGGGAGGTTTGGCACCTCGATGTCGACTCATCGCATCCTGGGGCTGAAGCTGGTCCCAAGGGTTAGGCTGTTCGCCTATTAAAGCGGTACGAGAGTTGGGTTCAGAACGTCGTGAGACAGTTCGGTCCCTATCTGTTGTGGGCGGAGGAGAGTTGAGAGGGGCTTTCACTAGTACGAGAGGACTGTGAAGGACGGACCTCTAGTGTGCCGGTTGTCGCGCCAGCGGCAGCGCCGGGTAGCTATGTTCGGAAGCGATAATCGCTGAAAGCATCTAAGCGAGAAGCGTGCCTCAAGATAAGCTCTCCCGTAGCAATATGCTACCTAAAGACCACTTGTAGACCACGAGTTTGATAGGCTGGGTGTGGAAGGCGTGTAAGCGCTGTAGCTAACCAGTACTAATCGGTCGTGCGGTTTAACATCCTTTGCTCCTGATAGACATGGTCTTACCGCGGCGCGCAGAACGCGTCACGGAGTGCTGATGAAACGTTCTGAGTGATGCGTTATGCGCGGACTTCGAACCGATCTACACACAGCACGCACCAATCAAGACGTATTCAATGTTCCCGGTGTCCTTGCCGGAGGGGCCACACCCGTTCCCATACCGAACACGGAAGTTAAGCCCTCCAAGGCCGATGATACTGCTGCCGCGAGGCAGTGGGAAAGTAGGACGATGCCGGGTTACAAAAAGAAGCCTGCTGGTGAAAGCCAGCAGGCTTTCTTATTTTGAGATCGGTATCATCGTCCTGAAGAGCGGGGTCTCTTACCTGGTTGAGACGTGTGGCCATCGGCCAGAATGGAAAGTGAAGCCTGCTGGATCATACCGGCAGGCTTTTTTATTGCCTGCCTAGAAGAAGGGCGGGATCTTGATGGGGAGAGAGCCATCTCGAATCGGGGCTCGCTGCGAACGTTAGGGCCCGTCGGTTCCGGTCTGTCTGGTAAGGTGCGGTGGGAGACGCGGGAGGAATACCAGTTTTCCTGGAGAAGGAGACGCAGGCCGCTCGGCTGTTTCAGCGTGGGGCTTGTCCGGGAGGACGAGCGTGAAGACGGTGCCTTGGCCGACTGTGCTGCGGGCCTCCACTTTCCCGGCATGTTCCTGAATGATCTGGTGGACGATGGAAAGCCCGAGTCCGGTTCCGGCATGCTCAGTGCTTTCATGTTTCGTGGTGAAAAAGGGATCGAAGATGTGGGGGAGATCCTCGGGGGCAATTCCGCAGCCGGTATCCGAGACCTGGATCTGAATCCATCGCGTTCCGTCGAGTCGAGTCAGGTGCTGCGTGACGACGCTCAACCGTCCTCCCTGGACCTTCATCGCGTCCATGGCGTTCAGGATCAGATTCATCAACACCTGCTTGATCTGTTGTCGATCCACCATGATCGGCGCCAACGGCTCGGCCAGGTGCTTCTCGATTGTCACCCCCAGCGTCGAAGCCTTCACCTCGATGAAGTGGACGCAGGACGCGACGATCTCGTTCAGCGATTCCGATGAGAACTTGGGTTTCATATAGCGGGCATAGTCGAGAATCTCTTCGATCAGGCGTTCGATACGCGCCAGATCGTCGGCCACCACGGCGCTGAACGAGTTCATAAAGTCGGCGTCATCGCGCCGAGAGGGCGCCAACTGGATGAAGGTCTTGATCGAAGTTAAGGGGTTCCGTATCTCGTGGGCGAATCCCCCCGCGATCGTTTCGAGCGAGCGCAGGCGGTCCGCTCGCCGGATCAGGAGCTGGGTCTGTTTCCAGTCCTCGTAGAGCATCGCATTGTCGAGCGCAATGGCCGCACTGTCGGCCAGCGAGCGGAGCAGATTGAGTTCATCCTGGGAATAGAAGTCCAGCGAAGGCTTGTGCCCCAGGTTCACAAATCCGATCAGGCGGGATTTATTGACCAGCGGAAGACAGACCTCCGAGTCCATCGTCGTCAGGGTGTCGAGCAGACCGGGCATCACCTGGTCGCCCGGACCAGAAGGGTCGTCCTGTAGTTCTTCTTTGACGATTGGCTGGTTGCGCTCCAGGAGAAAGCGCGCAAACGATTCAGAGCTCGTGAGCCGGATGGAATGGGCCAGGGCCTCGTCTACTCCGTGCGAGGCTTTCAGCGCGTAGCGGCCCGCCTCTTTGTCGAAGAGAAACAGGGACAGTTTCTCGATGCGCAGGACGGTCTGCAGCGTCCGCACGATCTCCTGCTGTAAATTGACGAGATCGAGATTCATGACCATGGCGTGGCTGAAGCGCGTCAACGTGTTGTAGGCGTCGTACCGGCAGGGAAACAGCGCTTTGTTGAGCGCCGATTGCAGCCACGGCTGGAAGGTGACGTACAGAGCGGTGAACGCCACGGTGGCGCCCGCGAGCACGCTTGCCAGTGCAAGGGGGGAGAGGTCGCTCAGTCCCTGCGCGAGCAGCGCGAGCGCCAGCGTGAAGGGGACCAGCGGGAGATAGGTCGCGCTCATCGACACGAACAGGGCGGCATCCAGCAGGTGGTATCGGAGAATGGCGATCGTCACCACCACGGTCAGCAGGAAAATGGGCACGTAGCCGAAGGGATACAGGTCGTACCCAAACGCGGGAAAGAAATCCACCGAGCCCAGGTAGGCGATCACGAAGGCAATCAGGACGAATTTGATCTGCTGGCGTCTGATCGGAGTCGTGGCCCTCCGGTAGGCGCACACGTAGTCGGTAAAGGCCGCGGTCATGTAAGCGAAGAACACAAGAAAGAACAGGGTGCTCGCCGGGCCCCACTGCGGGAAATACCCCCATCGGTAGAGACGGACGCCCGTCACGAAATCGTCGCGGAAGACGACGGCCAGGGCCAGCAGGGCGGCCAGTCCATAGCCCAGCCAGATGGACTTGGCGCGGGATAGCCGGAGGAATTCCGCGGAGAAGGCGTAAAACGCGACGGAAATGAACATGACGCCGACGTTATCGAGCCGGAACCAGGCCAAAGCCTGCTCCGGCGTGGGGGCACAGAGCCCAATGCTGGTGGCGGTGAGCCACAGGGCAATGCTTGCGCACAGGACGAGGAAGTGGCGATGGGCGGCGGACCGGTAGTTCGACCGGTAGACCAGCAGTCCCAGTCCGAGCGTGACGCCTCCCATGAGCAACATGGGAATCGCATGCACGTTGATCGCGTAGCCGGAGGTGGTCATGGTCTGTTACGCCATTCTGGCTCGGGCGATGGTGGAGAGCTGCTCGTCGGTCACATAGCCGCTTGAGTTGCGAAATTTCGCCAGGCGGAACCCCAGAGCCCGGCCCGAGGCGATCATATGCGCGGCCAATGCCGGGTCGGCTTTGCCGAGAGAGTAGTGTCCGTGCCATCCGATGGCGGTCAAAATCATCGTTTCCGAGAGACAGCCGAGCGCTTCGCCCTGAGCGAGATCGAGATCGAAGTGCACGTCCACGTCGGGGGTGCGCACCACAGCCGATTCGATCACGAGCACGTCGGGCCGCTGGCGAGGAATCTCTTCGGAGACATTCTTGGGCTGGGCCGCATCGATTACGATCGCGCCGGGCTTCAAGTGGGCCGCCGTCAGAAGAATGTACGGATTGTTTGTGGCGGCGATGACAATATCGGCCTCGCGGACGCAATCGAGATTCGACGTGCCCTCTACGGCAGCCGGCTGGCCGGCGAGGTCCGTAAGCAGCGTCTGGACGGCATCCTTCTTAATGTCGATGATAATGAGCCGGGCGACCAGCCGGGCCAGCATCTTGGCACAGGAGGAGCCGACTGAGCCGGCGCCGCCCACAATCGCGGCTGTCGCGTGCGGCAGGCTGAGATTCGTCAGCGCTGCGGCCTCCAGCACATTCTGCACGGCGATCGCCGCCGAATGGGGGTTGCCGGTCGTCAAGCCGAGCTGCACCTTGCCTTCGAGATCGCGGCCGTCGCGGGTCACGATCGACGTGAAGGCGCCCAGCCCGGCGATCGTGGCGCCCATCTTTTCGGCGAGGCGGACGGTTTGCAGCACCCGCTGCCGGGCCAGGCGGGGATTGCGAATCATCTGTTCCGTCGTCAACGGAGAAATGAGCATCGCGCCCGTCGTCGGCGTCCCGTCCGCCATCGTCAGACCGGTAATATACGAGGCGACAAACGGCCATTGATAGCGGAACCACCGTCCCACCAATCGGGTGGGCAGGAGGCGGGCGAAGGGAAACTTCCGCGGCACATCGTCCAGCATGCGGGGGTGTCCGATGAAGGCGAACGAAATCGGCGTCACGAACAGGCGCGCGACCGGCCCCGGGCGGAAGCGGATCGCCAGGTCGCGCAACAGTTGCGCGGCGAGTCGGAAGCCTTCCGCGACCAGGCTCCAGGACCAGGTCGTCGCCCCCGTGGCGCGGATCGGAGCGGCCTTCGGCGTCGGGTCCGACGGTAGCGTCGCGGGCGGTGCTCCGGCCGGTGGCACCGCGCTACGTGGCGGCGCCTCGGCGACGAGGGGCAGGCGATAGGGGAGCGCAAAGGGATTATCGGTGATAAACAACGAGAGAATGGAGCGGGGATTAGCCGTGACCAGTTCGGCGCGGGCCGCCGCGCGCGCCACGCCGTCGGGTGCGCCAAGACTGTCCAGGTAGGCCGCGAGTTCCTGGAATGCGGATTCGAGGACGCGCCGTTCGGCCTCGCCGAGCGAGGGCAGATCGATATCGATACGAAACTGGGCGGGTGAGACGCCGGGTTCGCGGACGGGAAACCGCCATGGCGGCGGGACAGAGACAGTCGAGACGTGTCTTGTACTATTGTCCGCGATCCCTTGTTTGTCAACTAACGGCGTCCTCTCTGTCAACGACGCAAGCGGCCCCAGTCGTCGCCGCACGGCATGGCCGGTCGGATCTATACGACTAAGGCCGTCTGCCTCATGCCGGTGTGCGATCCAAAGATTCTGGCGGGAGTGAGTGTCCCGCGTCGGGGTGCGTTTGGATGGCGAAACAGGTATGCTGCCGCGACTCACGAGAGGCCCTGATGCACACGTCTCCGCGCGGGATGCCGCCGCTCTATACGCAAGTCCTCGTCGCCGTCGCCTGTGGTGCGCTCCTTGGCGCCATCTTCGGTCAGGATCCCTATCTCGGGGGTTTGCGGAATGAGCATCTGGGCAAGCTCGGCCTTTTCGTCGTCACGCTCCTGAAGACACTTGCGATCCCGCTCATCTTCTTTGCGATCCTCGATGCGTTGATCCGTACCAGCATTCCGCTCCGCCAGGGCGGCAAGTTGCTGGTCATTTGTCTGGTGAATGTCTCCGTCGCCATGGCCATCGGCCTGGCCATCATGAATTTCTGGCAGCCGGGCCTGGCCTGGCTGGGCCATGTCGATGAACTCCTCCACCTCGTGCCCGGCACCACGCTCTCGTCGTCCGCGCTGGCCAACGTGCAGGCCGGCTCGCAGAGCCCGATCGAGTATCTGGCGTCCTATATTCCGCGCACCATCGCGGATCCCTTTTCCAGCAACAACATCATCGGCGTCGTCCTCCTCGCGCTCATCCTGGGCGCGACCCTGCGCTACCTGCACGGCCGGTCAGGCCAAGCGGGCGGGGTGGTCTTGGCACTCGTGCAGGGGATCGAGCGCATCTATGGTTGGCTCGTGCAGATCCTCGGCTGGATCATCCTGGCTGTGCCGCTCGCCGTCTTCGGCGTCGTCGCCCAGGTCGTGGGGAAATCGGGCGTCGGCGTCTTCTCCGTGCTGTGGATCTTCCTCGTCGCCATGCTGGCAGGCCTCGCCATCCATTCACTCCTCTACTATCCGCTGGTGGCCTGGCTGGTCGGCAAAAAGAATCCCAAGATCTATCTGGGGCAGGGGGCCGACGCCATTATGACCGCCGTGTCCTGCAACAGCAGCCTCGCCACCGTGCCGATTACGCTGCGCTGCCTGGAGCGCATGAAGGTCTCGCCGCAATCCTCACGCCTCGCCGCCTGCGTCGGGACGAATCTCAATAACGACGGCATCACCTTGTATGAAGCCATGGCCGCGCTGTTTCTCGCTCAGGCGCTGGGGTATGACCTGCCGATGGCCAAACAGATTTTGATCGTGCTCGCGTCGATCATCGCCGGGTCGGGCGTCGCCGGAATTCCGGAAGCGGGGTTGATCGTGTTGCCGCTCGTGCTGGCCGCCGCCGGCCTGCCCGATCACGTGATCATCGCCGCCATTCCGCTCATCATGACCGTGGACTGGATCATCGCCCGCGCCCGTTCCGGGGTAAACGTCATGAGCGACATGCTCGTCGCCATCCTCCTCGACGCGGGGCAGGGGGCTCAGGCCACAGCGCCCATCACAGTGCCGGTCGCGATCCAGCCTCAATCCGAAACAGCTCCTCCCGCAGAACCGCAGCGGTTCTGAGACGCACTCGGCAGCCCCGGTAGTCTTGCCGGCAGGGACTCTATTCGTGTATATACGAGAATGTGTTTACCTGGGACAGGAAGAAGGCGAGTGCCAACTTCGAAAAACACGGAGTCCGATTCGAAGAGGCCTCGACGATCTTTGTCGATGCCAATGCCTTGGACGGAGAAGATCCAGAACACTCCGCCTATGGGCATCGTCGCCGGCGTATAGGACAATCATTGTCAGGGCGAATTCTCTTCGTGATGTATACGATACGGAGAAGAAATCATGAAAAAGAAGCCATCCGGATCATCAGCGCAAGGCAGGCGAGCCGGAAAGAGCGTCAGGCCTATACCGGACGCGCAGATTGATTTCTCAGACATTCCGGAAGCCACGGACGCGGAATTAAAGCGCATGCGTCGTGTCGGCAGGCCTGCCAGCGGCATGGCCAAGCAGTTGATCGCGATTCGTCTCTCTCCGACGCTGTTGAATCAACTTCGCAAGATGGCCGCCAAGCAAGGGAAGCCCTATCAATCCCTGATTCATGAGCTCTTAGAAAAAGCGGCTGCGAAAGCCGCCTAGAACCTGCCTGCGGTGAAGCAGGTTTCGGTGCTGGATCAGCAGGTGTGTCGCCACTTGAGGCCGCAATGTGCGACCTCAAAAATTGGAACAGAAGGACGATGGCCGGTTCCGCATCGGCTTCAAAGCCTGAAGTTGCATCCTGGACATTTGCCGGACTCCGTCGTAGATTGCCCCGCAGTGGCAAGGACTCCTCGCAAATACTTCTCGATGATCCGCCAGTTTCACCTGGCTGACTTCCTCACGCTCGGGAACGGCGCCTGCGGGCTCGCGGCCGTGTTGCTGAGCATGCGCTACATGGGGAATCAGTCGGCGTCCCATTTCCTTGCCGCCACCGCCCTGGCGCCGGCGGCCCTCCTCTTCGACTGGCTCGACGGCCGGGTCGCCCGCTGGCGGCACATGCAATCGCCGCTCGGGCGGGAGCTGGATTCGCTGGCCGACGTCATCTCGTTCGGAGTCGCGCCCGCCGCGCTCGGGTATGCCGCCGGCTTGCAGGGAGGGTGGGACTGGATCGCACTTACCTATTTCGTCTGTTGCGGCGTCAGCCGGCTGGCCCGGTACAACGTCACCGCCGAAGCCCTCTCCGCTGGGAAGGACACAGTGGCCTACTTCGAAGGCACGCCCATTCCCACCACCGTCGTGTTGACCGCCGTCCTGGCCCTGGCCGCCTGGCAGGACCGGCTGGGCGAGCAGCTCTATTGGGGCGTCTGGACCGTCGGGCCCTGCGACCTGCACCCCTTGTCCTTGCTCTTCGTCCTCTCCGGCAGCTTGATGATCAGCACCATCCGCATTCCCAAGGTGTAGACAGGCCGCGTGTCTTGACCGTCAACTCGCATCCCCTCAGGCCCTCGTATGTTCCTCATTACGATTCAGCTGTCATGCCCCCTGCGAGACTGGTGAATTTTCGTTGAGAAAGCGGTAAGCTCCGGCGGTCATGACGGTTCAACGAGGAGTGTACTGAGGCCGTGAGCGATGAGGTAGATGTACTCAAGGCTGTAACCGCCGACTTAGAAGGGGCCGGCATCCCGTATATGGTAACCGGCTCAATGGCGGCGAATTTTTATTCCGTTCCCCGGATGACGCGCGCTATCGACCTGGTCGTGGAATTGTTCGAGCGGGATGTGGATCGCATCACGCGCTTGTTCCAACAGGACTACTATATCGACCGGGACATGGTCCAGCGAGCCGTACGAGAGCATGCCATGTTCAACATGATTCACAACGCCCTGGTGGTCAAGGTAGACTGTGTCGTGCGGAAGGAGACAGAATACCGTCGAGAAGAGTTTACCCGGCGCCGTGCAGTCTCTATCGCAGGCCAGCAGGTCTTCATCGTGTCGCCTGAAGATCTCATTCTGTCCAAGCTGGATTGGGCCAAGGAGAGCCGATCTGAGATGCAATTCACGGATGTCCGGAACTTGCTCAATTCGGTCCAAGGCCTCGATACGGCGTATCTGTCTCGATGGGCAGACCGATTGGGCCTGGCATCACTCTACCGCGAGGTGTCAGCATGAACGATACATCGACGGACATGGATCAGCGCTATCGTGCCATGCTCATGCAGCGGACGGGTGAAGAGCGGCTCGTTATGGGCTGTGCCATGCGGGACACCGCCCGCGCCCTCGTGGAGGCGTCCCTCAGAGAACGCGATCCACAAGCCACGGTCGAGGCCATTCGGAAAGGGCTTTTTCTGCGCTTCTACGGACATGAGTTCGATCATGAAACCCGAGCCAAAATCCTCGCCACCATCGAGTCCGCCGCCTTTCCCATGCCAGGGTAATATCCCTTCGCCAGCCCTTCCCTTCCCCATCCCCTCACGGTTCACCATCCCGGCCATACTCAGCACTCAGCACTTCTTGGGAGCATACGGGACCAAGGGCTCAGGACTTCCGTGGAGCACTCGGGACTCAGCGCCCAGCACTCACCCTTCTCCTCACCGGCTCGCCCGCATGCTGTTCTCCTGAAAATGATTCGGCAGCAGCATGATGCAGTTGGGGTTGAACCCTTGCGCTTTCAACGTATCGATGCTCCCTAGGACTGTGTCGTTCTTCAGGTCGATCACCGTGATGGACCCATCGCTCAGACCATCCAAATTCAGCAGACTATTCTGGACGAAGAGGTACCGTTCATCGGGCGACAGCACACTATGATGAGCGCCGGCAGCGGCGGCAATCGTTTTGAGGAACTTCGGCTCCCGCGGATCGGTATTGTCATACAGATTCACATACCCCGGCTTGGCCGTGGTGACGAACAAGCGGTCCCCTTTTTTGTTGTAAAGCATTTCCAACGGCATCCCTTGTTCCCGTGGACCGAAGTCATCGACCTGATTGAAGGAAAACGACCGGGCCTTCGGATCCCAGACTCCGACCCACAGCGTCCCTTCCATCATATTGGTGATGTGCACCACGGGAGGATCAGCCTTCGGGCTGAACATGATTTCGACGGGAGCGGATTTCGCGGGAGAAGGTTTCGTCGAGATTTTGTGCGTCGAGAGCACGTTCCCGGTACTGGCTTCCAGTACCGTAACCGACTCACCCACCTCCGACATATCCGGCTTGACGGAGCTGGTAACGAGGACGCGATCGATACCATTATGAATCGCAATCCCGTGCGGATACAGAATGTAGGCCGCTGCCGGTGCCGCCGCGCTGATCGTCTTGATCGGTTTATCGAGGCGCGCGTCGCCCATAATCACCTTGCTCGAACCCATACAGGTGAGGTACCAGGTCCGGTTATCTTCAGAGACGACGAGATCCTCGCCGACCTGGCAGTCCGGCACATCAATCGCACGCAGGCGATAGGGGAAATGGGTGAGGTCTATGACATGCAACAGGCTTTTCCCCAAGGACGTGATATAAGCCTTGCTCCGGTCGCGATTGAAGAAAATGTGGTGCGCGACGAGGTCGGGCGGAAGGGGAATCTCCATCAGGATCTTCCCGAAGTCCGCAGAGTCGGGATCAATGTCCATGATGGCGATGCCTTCGCGGCGCACCGGCTGACCGGGCTTACTCTCATAGTTCAAGAGGGCCAGAATTTCAGCCGAAGCTAGCGTTGTCCAGGAGAGGAACAGGAGAACAGTGAAGAAGGGGAGTCGGAAGCGTGTCATGGGAGCCTCCTTTCTGGTGGGGAATGTGAAAACGGTACTCCTCTCCCAGTCTCGAATCAATCGGTGAATACTCTGAGGCCGATTCCCCCTAGTCCCGCAGTTTATGTGCTCAGCCCTTACCCCTCCCAACGCAGCGCTTCCGGGCTCCCACCCGAGAGGGGAGCATTGCCGGAGTTCCCTGTAGATTTTGGCTACACTACGCGCAGGAGACCTGTGATGAGCATCCGTCAATTACTCCAGTCCAAACGAAGCCAAATCCTCCAGATCGCCGCGCGGCATGGTGCGCAGAAAGTCCGGGTATTCGGCTCCGTGGCACGGGGAGATGCGCGGCCTGACAGCGATATCGACTTCCTCGTGGATATGGAAGAAGGCCGAAGCCTGCTCGATCTCATCGAACTGTGGCAGGATCTGGAAGAATTATTGAACCATAAAGTCGACGTCCTGACGGATGGGGGGCTCAGCCCGCACCTGGAACAGCGCATTCATGCCGAAGCCGTCCCCCTATAGAGCTCAGCTTCTTGCCAGTCCTGTCATTTCATTCTGCCTTTGTCGTCCGCATAGACCCAACTGACTAACAAAAAGCCTAGTCAATATCTGGGAAACAGATGGCCCGTCAGATGACATTCATCATGGCGGTACGTTAGACTTCAAATAGAAATATGTGGGAATGTCGGGCAGGGGTTGCGAGAGCATGAGCCAATGTCATCTGGTCTTTCGGGTCCACGCCATTCAGCGGATGTTTCAACGAAAGATTAGCAAGGAAGAGGTTCGGCGCGTCATCGAAACCGGAGAAACCATCGCGACTTATCCAACGGATAAGCCCTTCCCCAGTCGGTTGATTCTGGGGTGGATCGGGTCTCGGCCGATACACGTCGTGGCAGCTGACCATGCATCGGTTAAGGAAACGATTATCGTGACCGTCTATCAGCCGGATGCCGGAGAGTGGGACGGAGAATTTAAGCGGAGGATCTCTCGATGACATGCGTAATCTGCAAAACCGGAGAAACTCACCCAGGAACAGCGACGGTGACTCTTGAGCGCGACAACGCAACCGTGGTTATTAAAGGCGTTCCGGCACGGGTGTGCGCGAATTGCGGCGAAGAGTATATTGAAGAACAGGTCACCGCGAGTCTCTTGAAGACAGCAGAAGAGGCTGTCCGCGCAGGAGTGCAAGTAGACGTGCGAACCTACGCAGCCGCCTAGAGTACCGTAGACCGCCAGCCGTTCGGTTCTCAACCTCCTCACTGTTCACCACCCGGCCATACTCAGCACGTCTTTAAGAGGCCCTAGTAACCTGACGGGGTTTCTCCTCGTCCGATCCCAACACTCCCGCTCAGTACTCAGCACTTTCCCCTTCCCCCAAAGGCGGGGTGATTTCCTGGCAATAACAGGGTATTCTTCAACCGCCATTCCCTCACCGCTGCGCGGAGAATTTCTGCATGTTTGAACAAGCGTTTAGAAATATTGATGATGTGCTTCGGAAGGAGGCTGGCTGTACTACCGAGCTGGACTATACCGAGCAGACCTCGTGGCTGTTGTTTCTCAAGTATCTCGATGGACTGGAGCAGGATAAGGCTGACGAAGCGAAGCTGGAGGGCAAACGATACAGCTTTATTCTCGACAAAGATTTTCGCTGGGAGAGCTGGGCTGCACCCAAGGGCAAAGACGGCAAGCTCGACCACAACAAAGCAATGACCGGGAGTGACCTGAGCGAGTTCGTCAACCTGAAGCTCTTTCCCTACCTGCACAGCTTCAAGCAGAAGGCCAGCGGGCCGAATACGATCGAATATAAGATCGGCGAAATCTTCGGCGAGATCAAGAACAAGATCCAGAGCGGCTACAACCTGCGTGAGATCATCGACCACATCGACGAGCTGCGTTTCCGCTCCCAGACGGAGAAGCACGAGCTGTCGCACCTCTACGAAGCCAAGATCAAGAACATGGGCAACGCCGGGCGCAACGGCGGCGAGTATTACACCCCGCGTCCGCTCATTCGCGCCATGGTGCAGGTGGTCAAACCGAAGATCGGCGACAAGATCTACGACGGGGCCTGCGGGTCGGCGGGCTTCTTGTGCGAGGCCTTCGACTACTTGAAGTCAAAGGGCAACCTGACGACGAAAGACCTCACCACGCTCCAAACCCGCACCTTCTACGGGAAGGAAAAGAAGTCCCTCGCCTACGTCATGGCGATCATGAACATGATTCTGCATGGCATCGAGGCACCGAACATCATCCACACCAACACGCTCACCGAGAACCTCGCCGACATTCAGGAGAAGGACCGCTATGACGTCGTGCTGGCCAATCCCCCCTTCGGCGGGAAAGAGCGGAAAGAAGTGCAGCAGAACTTCCCCATCCGCACCGGCGAGACGGCCTTTCTCTTTCTCCAACACTTCATCAAGATGCTGAGAGCGGGTGGACGCGGTGGAGTGGTCATTAAGAATACCTTCCTCTCCAATACCGACAATGCTTCGGTGAGTTTGAGAAAACTCCTGCTGGAAAGTTGCAACCTCTACACGGTGCTCGATTGTCCCGGCGGTACGTTCCAGGGTGCGGGCGTGAAGACCGTAGTGCTCTTCTTCGAGAAAGGCGCACCCACACGTAAAGTCTGGTTCTACCAACTCGACCCAGGCCGCAGCCTCGGAAAGAGCAATCCGCTGAATGACGACGACCTAAAAGAGTTCGTGAAGTTGCAAAAGACCTCAGGTGACTCACCGAAGAGTTGGAGCGTGGATGCCAAGAGCATCGACCAGACAACCTTTGACCTTTCTGTGAAGAACCCGAATGGCGGCGAGATGGTGACGCACCGCAGCCCGAAAGAGATCATGGACGAGATCTCCGCGCTGGATGCGGAGAGCGCGGAGGTCTTGGGGAACATCAGAGCGTTGCTATGAAGAATGGGTGGAAGACAAAGAGTCTTGGCGAAGTCTGCTCATTTCTGAATCGCGGCATTTCTCCCAGGTATCTCGAAAGTGGAGGGATTTGTGTCCTGAACCAGAAGTGCATTCGTGATCATCGCGTCAGCTATGAACCCTCACGCAGACATGATGCGCGGGCAAAGAAGGTTGGAAGTGAAAGGCTGATCCAAGCCGGGGACGTGCTCGTCAACTCCACTGGAACAGGGACGCTTGGTCGTGTTGCACAACTTCGTGAAGCTCCTCTGGAGCCGACGACTGTTGATTCGCATGTGACCATTGTTCGTCCTACTCCGGGGAAGTTCTATCCGGAGTTCTTCGGCTACATGCTCGTGGTCATCGAAGACGCCATCAAGGAAGCTGGCGAGGGTTGTGGAGGCCAAACGGAATTGGCTCGGTCCGCCTTGGCTGAAAAGTTCCCGGTACACTATCCAGAATCGCTCTTCGAGCAACAGCGGATCGTTGGTATCCTCGACGAAGCGTTTGAGGGCCTGGCCACCGCCAAGGCCAACGCCGAAAAGAACCTCCGCAACGCCCGCGCCCTCTTCGAAAGCCACCTCCAATCCGTTTTCACTCAGCGCGGTAAGGGATGGGAAAATCTTCAACTTGTTTCGGTGTGTGATCTCTTTGTGGATAGTGCCCATCGGACGCCAAAATACGCGGACGACGGAATCCCAGCTTTGCGCCCGCGTGACGTAGTGAATGGAAAACTCAACTTGGAAGGGGCATTGCGAGTCTGCGAAGAGGAATATGAGATTCAGTCAAAAAGGTACAAACCAAAGCCAGGGGACATCGTCTATTCGAGGGAACTTAGTTATGGTTGGGCGGCACTGCTGCCGAGGTCGCCTCGTGTCTGCCTTTCCCAAGGAATGTGCCTGTTTCGACCCTCCTCAAAACTCGACGCTTCATTCCTCCTCTACGTGTTGAATGGCTCAATAGGTCGTGAGCAGGCTACGAGAGCGGCAGTAGGAGCAGCCCATCCACATATCAACCTTGGCGACATCAAATCATACCTGATTCCAATGCCGCCATTAGAAACACAACGGCAGATTGCCGAGCAATTAAATGCTCTTCGCGAAGAAAGCCAACGCCTCGAATCCATCTACCAGCGAAAGCTCGCCGCGCTGGATGCGTTGAAGAAGTCGCTGCTGCACCAAGCGTTCAGCGGAGCACTGTAGGGTCGTACTGTGAACGGAGCCGAAGGACTCACGCGATGAAAGCCACCGAAGCCAGATTGCTTGATCTCCTCAAGAAGTCGCCCCAGTTCGTCATTCCGATATATCAACGCACCTATTCGTGGACCGAGAAGGAATGCCGCCAACTGTGGGACGACATTGTACGTTGTGGCCGCAGCGATAAGATCACCGTCCATTTCGTCGGTTCCATCGTGTATGTCGAGAGCGGCGTATCCCAAGTCACGCATCAAGCCCCGCTCCTCGTCATTGACGGCCAGCAGCGCCTGACCACGGTATCGCTGTTGCTGGCGGCTCTCGCCAAAGCAGTGGGAGAAGGCGAACCGTTTGACGGCTTCTCGCAGCGTAAGATCAAGAATTATTACCTGCTCAATCCGGAAGAATCTGGTGAACGTCACTTCAAGCTGTTGCTGTCCCAAACTGACAAGGCCTCGCTCACTGCCATTGTTGGTAATGAGGAGTCGCCTCAACATCCGTCCCTCCGCATCACGGCGAATTACGGGTCGTTTGAAAAATGGATTGCGGAAGACAAGGTCGAACTCGCTACGTTGTGCAAGGGGCTGGCGAAGTTGGTCGTCGTGGACATCGCGCTGACCCGCGATCAGGACAACCCGCAGCTCATTTTCGAAAGCATGAACTCAACTGGCAAGGAGTTGAGTCAGGCCGATCTTATCCGCAACTTCATTTTGATGGGGCTTGAACCAGTTCTGCAAGCGCGGCTGTACG
The DNA here is from genome assembly GCA_030692565.1 of Nitrospira sp. NCBI lineage: Bacteria > Pseudomonadati > Nitrospirota > Nitrospiria > Nitrospirales > Nitrospiraceae > Nitrospira > Nitrospira sp. Next base: position 82,830 of record JAUYAO010000001.1, on the reverse strand, counting down.
AGCAGTTCTGGCGCCCCATGGAGTTGGATTTCGGGCAGGAAGCCTATGGCACGCACTTCGATGGCTTCATGCGGCATTACCTCACTGTCAAGACGGGCGAAATTCCCAATATCAATGCCGTTTACGACGCCTTCAAAGGCCATGCGCGAGACTCACGGGCCGATGCCACTGATGATAAAAGCCACATCGAAAGCCTGGTTCATGAGATTCGTGACTACGCCCGACATTTCTGCGCGATGGCGCTGGGCAGCGAACCCGACGCCGACCTCAAGTTGGCCTTCCAAGACCTGCGCGAGCTGAAAGTGGATGTGGCGTATCCGTTCCTGCTGGAGCTATATCACGACTACAAGGCTAACACTCTACCCAAAGCCGCCTTACTGGCGAGTGTGCGTCTTATCGAAGCGTATGTATTCCGTCGTGCCATCTGCGCGATCCCGACCAATTCGATGAATAAGACGTTTGCCACCTTCACTAAGGCGCTGAAGAAGGACCGCTATTTCGAGAGCATACAGGCGCACTATTTGTTGCTGCCGTCCTACCGACGATTCCCCACAGACGACGAGTTCCGCCGAGATTTACAAACCCGCGATCTCTACAACTTCCGCAGTCGCAGTTATTGGTTGCGCCGTTTGGAGAATCACGGTCGCAAAGAGCGTGTGATGGTAGACGAATACACCATCGAGCATATCTTGCCGCAGAATGAAAACCTCTCGCCCAAATGGCGCGAAGCGCTCGGCGAAGGCTGGCAGACGGTTCAGAAAACCTGGTTGCACACACTCGGCAATCTAACGCTGACCGCCTACAACTCCGACTATAGTGATCGGCCCTTTGACGATAAACGGGACATGCCGGATGCTCCGGAGAAAGGGTTGAAGCAAAGCCCGCTCAAACTCAATCAGGGACTTGGTGCGTTGGAGTCTTGGAGCGAAGGCGCAATCAAGGTCCGCGCTGGCAAGCTTGCAGACCTTGCGGTCAACGTTTGGTCCGCCCCTGTGCTGCCCCGCGATATTCTGGATGCCTACCGTCCGAAAGCCGATGCCGTCGCGGAGTACACCATCGAAGACCATCCTTACTTGGCGAGGGGCAGCGACATGTACGGAAGTACTGTCCGAGATCTCTTCAAGGCCTTTCGCAAAGCGGTGCTCGGGCTCGACCCGTGCGTGAGCGAGGAATTTCTGAAGCTGTATGTGGCTTATAAGGCTGAGACCAACTTTGTGGACGTGATTCCACAGGCGAAGCGATTACTCCTTTCGATCAATATGGACTTCGCCGAGGTGAATGACCCCAAGGGGCTGTGCAGAGATGTCGCGGGCATGGGGCGCTGGGGCAATGGCGATGTGGAAATTAGCCTCTCCAAAGCGGACGAGCTGCCGTATGTGATTGGATTGGTCAGACAATCCCTGGAGTTGCAACTCGGTAGTGGTGGAGACGCATGAACGAAGCCGAAACCAGAGCCGAGTACATTGATCCAGCGCTGAAGGCAGCAGGCTGGGGCGTCGTCGAGGGGAGTCGCGTTCTACGCGAATATCCCATCACGCTCGGTCGTATCGAAGGCCTTGGGCGGCGCAGTAAGCCCTTGATCGCCGACTATGTGCTGGTCTATCGCAATCATAAGCTCGCCGTCGTTGAGGCCAAGGCTTGGGATGAAGAACTGACTGAAGGGGTGGGGCAGGCGAAGAGCTATGCGGGGAAGCTCGCCATTCGCTTTACCTACGCCACCAACGGCCAAAGTGTCTATGGCATCGACATGGAGACCGGGAAGGAGGGTGAGACGCTGTCTTACCCAACTCCGGACGACCTATGGCAGCAGACCTTCGCCAAGAAGAACGCGTGGCGTGACCACTTTGCCGCTGTCCCATTCGAAGACAAGGGCGGCAGTCATCCCAGTCGGTACTATCAGGATATTGCCGTCGAAAGGGTCATGGAGGCAATTGCGGGAAAGAAGCCTCGCATCCTCCTTACCTTGGCAACGGGAACAGGAAAGACCTTTATCGCCTTTCAGATTGCCTGGAAGCTCTTCCACAGCCGTTGGAACCTGAGCCGCGAGCCGTCGCGTCGGCCACGCATTCTGTTTCTGGCTGACCGGAACATTTTGACCAATCAGGCCTACAACGCCTTCTCCGCCTTTCCTGAAGATGCGCTGGTGCGAATCGAGCCGGACGACATCCGCAAGAAGGGCAAGGTGCCGAAGAACGGCAGCTTGTTCTTCACCATCTTCCAGACCTTCATGAGCGGGCCGCCGAAGGATGGAAAGCCATCGCCCTATTTCGGTGAGTATCCGCCGGACTTCTTCGACTTCATCGTCATCGACGAGTGCCACCGGGGTGGTGCGAATGATGAGAGCAACTGGCGCGGCATCCTTGAATACTTTGCCCCCGCCGTACAGCTTGGACTGACCGCCACGCCCAAACGCAAAGACAATGTGGACACCTATCGCTACTTCGGCGAGCCGGTCTATATCTATTCCCTCAAGGACGGCATTAACGACGGCTTCCTGACGCCGTTCAAGGTGAAGCAGATCTCCACGACGCTCGATGAGTACGTCTATACGCCGGACGACACGCTTGTGGAAGGTGAGATTGAGGCGAAGAAGCGCTATACGGAGAGCGACTTTAATAAGATCATCGAGATCAAAGAACGCGAAAAGAAACGTGTCGAGATCTTCATGAGCCAGATCAACCAGCAGGAGAAGACGCTGGTGTTCTGCGCCACGCAGGACCATGCGCTGGGAGTGCGCGATCTCATCAACCAGATGAAGACGAGCACCGACCCCAACTACTGCCAGCGGGTGACGGCCAACGACGGCGAACTCGGCGACCAACACCTCCGCGACTTTCAAGACAACGAGAAGACCATCCCCACGATTCTGACGACCTCGCAAAAGCTCTCAACCGGTGTCGATGCTCGCAATATCCGCAACATCGTCCTCATGCGCCCAATTAACTCCATGATCGAGTTCAAGCAGATCATCGGGCGAGGGACGCGGCTCTATGACGGGAAGGACTACTTCACGATCTATGACTTTGTGAAGGCGCACCACCACTTCAGCGATCCGGAATGGGATGGGGAGCCGATCGAGCCGGAAACGAATGCGGGAGGCAAGACGGTTCCACCGTCGCCTCCACTGGGCGATGGAGTGCGTGAAGAGACTGACGAGTATGTGAGGAAGAAGAGAGTCAAGGTGAAACTGGCCGACGGCAAAGCCCGCACCATCCAACACATGATGGTGACGACCTTCTGGCATCCCGACGGGACGCCTATGTCGGCGCAGCAGTTTTTAGAAATGCTGTTTGGCAAATTACCTGAGTTCTTCAAGGACGAAGCCGAACTCCGCGCCTTATGGAGTGCGCCTGATACAAGAGTGAAGTTGTTACAGGGGCTTGCGGAGAAAGGGTTTGGCTCGGAACAGATGGCCGAAATGCAACGGATCATCGATGCCGAGAACGGCGATCTCTTCGACGTGCTCGCGCATGTAGCCTATGCTCTCGCCCCACTCACGCGCGAAGAGCGGGCTGTTAGGGCCAAGCTAGAGATCAGTACCCACTTCAACCGCAAGCAGCAGGCGTTCCTGGACTTTGTCCTCGCCCAATATGTGAAAGTCGGAGTGGAGGAGCTAGCCCAAGACAAGCTGTCGCCATTGCTCAAGCTCAAGTATCACAACGCCATCGCTGACGCCGTGGCCGATCTGGGAAAGCCCGAGGAGATCGGCAAAGTCTTCGCGGGATTTCAGAAATATTTGTATCAACCGCAGGTCCAGGCGAGGCCATAGCCGCTGGAAGTTAAGGCGCTCTCACTTGTCATTTACCCTCTATCCTCTCAATCTCCCCGGTCAGGTCTACGGCAGCCCCATGCCATTCGGGTTGTATGACCCAGGGGGAACGCTCCTGCAGGATTTGAAAGCCGCCGGCATCTCCTCAATTGTTCTCCTGGCAGAAATAGAAGAGTGCAAGGAAAAGACGGGGAGAGATTTGCTTGCGGTCTATCGCGAGGAAGGTTTGACGGTCTTCTCTCTTCCCACTCCCAACTACGGTATTCCTTCCAATGGCCAACTGGCTGACGTGCTGAAGCAGGCGAGGGCGTGGGCATCAGATGGTCATAATGTTCTGATTCATTGTTCTGCAGGACTTGGGCGAACGGCCTTGTTTGCCGCGTTGCTGGCCAAGGATGTCTTGGGGCTATCCGGAGAAGAGGCAATCAACTGGCTTGGTCAGCACAAACCCGACGCCCTACTCACACCGGCTCAAATCGCGATGATTTTGAAGGAAGATCGGCAGTCCGGAAACCTGGAGATTCATAAATGCTAAATCTAGACCCCAGTGAAAACTCAGTGATTCCTGAGCGCTTCTACAAGATTCTCCAGTCATGTGAACGCGAGTCTTCGGCAGGGCGCTTCCCAGCTACGGAAGTCTTTAATGAGGGCTGGATGTTGCGTCTAGTTCTGGACGCAATCCAGAGTCTGAATGTTCCTAATCACCCCCTGAGCTTTCTGCAGGGAGCAAATTGGTATTCTGAGGCTCTTTTGAGCTCACCGTTTAGGTCTCGCTTTAAGTCGGACCCGCTTGGAGAGGGGTTTACGAATGCGGATGGAGTTTTGGGACATTTCGATTTTCGCGCGTCAACGAAGTCAGGGCTGAGCCTTGGACCCGATGCAAGACAGTTCGTTGTGCTGGAAGCAAAGATGTTTAGCAATCTCTCGTCTGGGACGAAAAACGCCCCAGGATATAATCAAGCTGCGAGAAATGTTGCATGCATGGCTGCCGCTATTGCCAAAAGTGGAAAGGATCTATCCTCATTTGAGTCCGTTGGGTTTTTTGTGATTGCACCTGAAGCCTCCAAACGCACCCATCGGGATACCAATCTTGAGGCCTGCCTGAACCCAGACTCCATTCGTTCGGCAGTACATCAGCGAGTCACCACTTATGAATCTTCACAGCGCACAGAGGCTCAAACGCTGCGAAAATGGGAGAGCGAATACTTTCACCCTCTCGTACTTCGCCTTGTGGATGAGAAAAGGCTCAGGGTGTTGTCATGGGAGCAGATTATTGAGGCAATCCGATCTGCCGATACAAGGTGTGGAGCGGAGCTCTCTCGTTTCTACGACCGATGCCTCAGTTTTGCACCAGCTAGTACGAATTGATTACACCAGCGGAAATAGATACGCCTTCTCAGTCGGAAGTCTTCTTTCCGGTCCCACCGTCTCATACATCGCCCGTCTCCAACTTTCCACCCCCGCCACGCCGCCGAGGGCGAAGGACAGCGCTGGGTCCTGAGTGCTCCTCCGAAGTGCTGCGTAGTGACCTATAAGCCAAGCTTGAGCCCGGAGGCGCTCGATGTGGATCCTGCTTCTGATGGACTTGCTCCTGGTTGACGCTCTCTCCTTTGCCGAGCAAATCTTTCCTGATCAATACGAGCGTGACTACAATGTCTTCAATCCAGCCGCGCCGGCCTTCGCGCCGGATAGTCCCTTCAACACGGCTCACCGCTTTGATATGGGGGGCCATCGAGCACGTGCCCTATGTGCAAGAAGGTGGACTCTGAAAGGTGCATCAGTTGTTTCCAGAGGGTCTTCAGACCATAATAGAGCCCTTGACTGTGGTCCGGGTGGCCCACTAACAGCGAGGACGCGATGTCGACAGCGGAGCGAATGTTTCAAGAAGCGCAGAAGCTTCCGGACACACTCGCGCAGGAAGTGCTGGATTTCATCGAGCACATTGAAATCAAACAGGGTCTGAGAGACCCGCTCACGGAAGAAGTGAGGCAGGCGCAGGAGCCGGCGATGCGTCATGTGTGGGACAACCAGGACGACGAGGTGTGAAATGGCGTGTAAGTTTCCAGCCTTGCAGGATTACGACCGGTAGAGCAGTGAAGGGAGGTAGATCATGACGGACAAGTCACAAGCTATCGTAGAACAAGCCCTCAAACTCTCGCCCACTGAACGCGCAGAAGTGGCCGAGAAATTGATCGTCAGCCTCGATGAGGTTCCGGATATCGATGTAGAGCAGGCTTGGCAGGAAGAAATTCAGCAGCGTTTACAGCAAATCGAACGTGGCGAGGCGAAGACGATTCCTTGGGAGGAGGTCCAGAGGCGCCTGCGACATGGCCGGTGAACTGCTCCTCGAATTTCATCCCGCCGCCCTCGACGAGCTCGAGAGAGCGAAAGCATGGTACGACGCACAGCGACCCGGTCTCGGGGGTTCGTTTTTCTACGAAATCACTGCTGCCGTCTCCCGAATACGAGAAACTCCGAATACCTGGCCGGACTATAAGCAAGGAACAAGGCGCTTCCTTGTGCATCGCTTCCCATTCGCTGTTATTTATAGCCAACACGCTCATGGTCTGCTCGTCGTCGCCATCATGCATCTGAAGCGACGGCCTGGCTATTGGCAGTCGCGGTTAGGATAAGGGTGCAGTTTTTGGTCTGAATCGCGGCGCGACCATGTCGCAGCCAATTGTCTCGTTGAACCGGACGACTTCGGGGGAGGAAATGGGGACCACAACTGAATCCCAAGCCCTCCCGCCAGTCACGCCATTTTACGCCTCGCCCGTCTCCAACTTTCCACCCCCGCCACGCCGCCGAGGGCGACGCCCAGTGCAGAACGCTGGGTCCTGAGTGCTCCTCAGAAGTGCTGAGTTCTTGATCCTGAGTGCTGGGTGGACCTTCCGCTGACGACCCCTTGCCCTGACCAGCGCTCTCAAACGTCCCTACGGCCGCGGCCTGCAGATCGAAGGGAAGTGATGACTTCAAGGCTTGCCGGGAAGTCTGCTTCGGATTTCCTGCGTGCGTGCTGTGTCGCGTCTATGGGGCGAAGAGTTCGGCGAGGAGGGTGAGGACCTGTGCGCGTGTCATGTCGTCGAGTTTTCCCATGCGCTTCCCCAGCCGGCTTTTGGCCACAGTCCTGATCTGATCCAGCACGATCTGCCCCGACTTGCCTTTGAACCGCATCGGCACACGGGTGGGGTAGGGGAGGCTCTCGGGCAAGGATGCGTCTCGGCGCATCCGGGGTGGGCGGGTGAGTCGTGGTGTCATGGGGGCGATGATCACCGTATCGATGTGCTGGTTCATTTCGTCCGGGGAGATGATGAGGCACGGGCGGGTCTTGCGGATTTCACGGCCTTGGGTGGGATCGAGGCGGATAAGATAGACGTCGAAGCGGGACACTACCATGTCCACTCACTCCGGTCCCACGTGGATGAGGCGGTTGATTCCTGGTCCTTCAGGCGGTCGTCTCCGTGGCGATGCATTTGCGCGAAGGCCTCGTCCCAGCCGGCGCGTGGCTTGGCGGCCGAGCGAATGACCAGTTGCCCCTGCTGGATTTCCAGATCGACGGCTCCGTGCAGGTGGCATTGCTCAATGACGGATTTCGGAATCCGGATGCCTTGAGAATTCCCGATGCGTACGACGCGTGCTTTCATCCGCTCTCCTCTTGCTATCCGCTGGGTGTACGTTCTGTAATTACATTGGAGCTACGCACCTTGTCAAGTCGGCAAGCTGGAGTCACCTCTTGGGGGAGGGAAAAGTTGCGTGTGGAGGCAGGGCGAGCCCGCGCAATCGGAGCCTTCCGTTCGGCCGCGTATGTCCGCCCGAGTCCGCCGCTCACTGTCCATCCCCACCGCGCCGGTGGTTTGTTTCTGTGCTTGGCCATCGGTCCAAATTGATCCTGCGCGGACTGCCTGTTATCCTCAAGCCTGATTGCGTACCGGGGCAGTGATCACACTTCAGGGAGGACGTAATGAAGAGACTGTCTCCAGCCATGCTCCTGAAGGCGTTGAAGGTGTTTCGAGGGTTCACGAAGGCGGCGACGGAGTATCTCAGAGACAAAGAGCGGTTGCGTTATCTGTTGGCCGCGGCGGTCTCGATCGCACAAGGTCGCGGTGGAGCGCTGTTGCGAGACCTTCAATTATTGGTGCGGCTCCTGAAAGCGTCCGTGAGCGGTGCCTATACAGGCCTCTCTGTCCACAAGCTCGTGACGATCGTCGCGGCGCTTCTGTATCTCATCAGCCCGCTGGATGTGATTCCCGACTTCATCCCTGTTATCGGCTATGTGGATGATGCGGCGGTGATTGCCTGGGTGCTGAAAAGCATTGCTGAAGAACTCAAGGACTTCAGGAGTTGGGAGCAGGGGGCTTGAACGGGCCTGCCATGATCTGAAGCCGACCGTGCCAAGCGTCTTTGCCGTCGATGGCGAAGCACTGGACTGAATCAAACACAGGGGCCGGGAATATGTTCTCCTGCGCTCTATCCGCGCCTCAACCATCACCCTCTGTCGATGTTCACGGCGACTCGCACGACGTCATACGCAACCAGCAGTTCAGCGCTGGCTTCGGCCAGGGCACATTCTGCTCACGCTGGTGAGACGCTCGTTCCTTCTAACGGGGCCACCTCTCAAGCACCGCGACGACGATGGCCCAGGCCAAGAGTCCGAGAGATTTGAAACAGGCTTTGATGGTCATGGTGTCCATCTCCTCCTTCGGGCTGCGCGCGTGATGGTTCTGAAGAACAAGCCGTCAGTATCAGTGTGGCAGCGGAATGTTACAGGCACGTAGCAGGAGGGTAAATGTTCTGTAACCGGGGGTGGGCAAACAATGGTGGGAGTGAGGGCACAACACCGTGAGAATAGGGTAGAGTGCGTTGGACTGGTTATGGCGGGTATCGTCAAGATGCCAACGGCTGTGGCACAGCAGGCAGGAATGGCGCGGTTCAGTTCATGTTCCATCGTTACATGGTGTGTTGAAGGAGAGTGGTCATGGGAGATGCTGTGCGGGATGTCGAGGATATGAAGCGCCTGAAGTTGGTTGCGGACGAGCTGCATCGGGAGCTGTCGGGGCGCCTTGGACGATTGATCCGGCTGCGCACCAAGCTGCCGCTGAAAGAGTCTCACACCAACGGGTGGCGTGTTGAGCTGGGATCGTTGGGGCTGGGGGAGCCGAGATTGGAAATCTGGTACTGCGAATGGGCTCGGGAAGGTCAGCGGAGACTCTGGTACGGGTTTTATGCGGCGCAAGCGGACAAGCTCCGAAGGAGAATCTCCGTCTTGCCGGAGTCGCTTCGGTCTGTGCGGCAATTGAACGACAAGGACATGCGGCTCGCCACCGGCTCACGATCAGACTATGTGCTGAAGAAACCGTTAGGCGCCAGCGAATATGACCGGCCCATCTATGAAGAGTTCCACGAGAGTGAAGGCGATTATTCCTATTACGGGCAGTATGGGTCGGCTCTTCCGGAGGACCCGGAAACCGTCCGGATCCTGGTGGGCCAGGCCACGGGGTTTTTTGAGAGCGTCATGAAGAGCCGGCAGCCCGACGCGCCGCCACGCGAGAGCGATCGCGAGCAGGACTACGTTCGAGTGGTAAACCGTCATGCCGTGCGCCAGCATCTGGCCCGTGAACAGGACCGTCCCTCGGTTGAGCACTGTCTCCGGCGGGATCAGTTCAGATGCCAGGTCTGTGAAATGTCGTTCCGGGAAGTGTATGGCGAGATCGGAAGCGGCTTTGCGGAAGCGCATCATGTGCTTCCGCTGGCACAGATGGCGGAGAGTGTGGTGTCGTCAAGCCATGACCTCGTCACGGTCTGCGCGAATTGCCACCGAATGCTGCACCGGCTGGGCGGAGAAGAAGGCGATATGGCACGGCTGCGGAGAATGTTCCATCGGGAATAGGGTGGGCGATTCGAAGAAGGCATAGGGGGGCTTCATAGCATCACCCGCCTCTGACTTTCCGTCCCCACCATGCCGTCGATGGCCTACTCAGGCTATCTCGTCTCTCTGGTCTCTTTAGTGTGTGCAGCTCAAGTAACGGAACCAACCAGACAGACCTACTCAGCGGTCAGTAATATAGACAACACATGCTGATTGTGGCATACTCCGTTCCGCTATGACGCGAGACGGACGAACACTGGACCACAGCACCTTGGAGACCATCAGAAAGATGGCCGTTGAGCGCGTGCGCGAGGGCGAGCGCCCGAGCGACGTGATCGCCAGCTACGGCTTTCACCGCTGCACCATCTATCGCTGGCTCATGGCGACACGCGGAAGTGGGCACGGACTCCGCGCACTTGCCGCACGTCCCGCGACCGGCCGCCCACGGACCCTGACCGCGAGGCAGGAGCGGCAGGTGTTTCACTGGATCAATGGGAAGAATCCGCGGCAATACGGGTTCGACTTCGGCTTGTGGACGCGCCAGATTGTGCGCGAACTGATCGCGCAACGATTCGGCGTGCGGTTGAGCCTGGCCTCGATTGGGGCGTTGTTGGCGCGACAGGGCCTGACACCGCAGAAGCCCTTGCAGCGGGTGTACCAGCGTGATCCTGAGGCGATTGCCCGCTGGCAGCGCGAGACGTATCCCACGATTGCGCACCACGCCAAACGGACCCACGCCGAGATCTCTTTCTGGGATGAGTCGGGCTTTCGGGCCGATGCGGTCCACGGCAAGACATGGAGCGCACGCGCGCAGACCCCGGTGGTCCACGTTCCCGGCCAACGTCAAAGCATCAGCGCCGCCTCGGCCATCAGTTCCAAAGGCGCCTTCTGGTTCGCCACCTATGCGGGCGCGTTGACCGGCCCACTGTTCGTGGACTTGCTGCGCCGGATGATGCGCGGACGCCGCAAGCCCCTGCATCTGATCCTTGATGGACTGCCGGCCCACAAGTCGCTTGCGGTCAAGGAGTACGTCGCAGGACTCGACGGCAAACTGACCCTCCACTACCTGCCCGGCTACGCCCCGGACCTCAACCCCGATGAGTTGGTCTGGAGCCATGCGAAGCGCACCGGCAATGCACGCCGGCCCTTACAGAAAGGCGAACGTCTGGCCGATCGCATCACCGCGCAACTCGCCGAAATGGCGCGCCGCCCCGCACTCGTCCGTTCGTTCTTCAGACATCCAAGTGTTGCCTATATTGCTGCCTGCTGAGTAACTAGTTCCTTGTACAACGCGACCTGCGCACTCATCCACTCTTTCCTGCTGCGAGGAGCCACACTTCCAACTAGCCGCTTGTAGGCTTCGCCGACCTGAAGGTTCTTTTTTTCTATTTCCCGTTCTGTTCCGTGATCAATATCGTGTCGAGATCCGAGACGTAGGTGCTTCAACATCCACAACGCCTCAAGTTTTCTCTCATCAAGTCTTGTGGTCAGGCGCTGTGCGGAACCCGAACCCTCATAGAGTAGAAAGAAGAGGTGATCTGTAATCTCATTGAATGATGCAGGATCAAAGGCAACATGAAAAGGAATTACCGCACATGCCATCAAGGTTTTGGTCGTCGGCTTGAATACTGGAACCTTGCCTTCACGCTCTGCCTCCACGTTGAGATTATAGACCAGCCGGACAAGCTGAGCCCCTATGGCAGCAACCATACCAGAACTGCTCGTTTCAACTACTGACTCAGCATCAATCGAAGGCTCTTCTAAGTCGAGAAACTCAAATTCATGATCAAGTGCAGAATAGACATTAACGCGTGGGCTTGCCCCTACCCACAAATCCTCATGACTCGGACACATAAGTGCAGCCAAGTCGAATCCCTTTTTTACCGAGTCGAGTATGCCCGCGCTTGCGTCAACAAGCAGCAGTCGGTTCTGCCGTGCGATCTCGGAGCCAGCCGCCGCGAGATCTAGATACTTCTTAACAAATTCCTGAAAGGCAAGTTGTGGCTGAAGGACAACCTCAACCAACGGTCCACTGAGCCGTTGAAGTCCCAACAAGGCTTCTGTCGACGCGACAGAATTAATCATGTGCTGCATGGCTGCATCAATTCCACTTGTCGACGGCGCGATTGCTCTGAGGATCTCGTCGATCTGAGATTGCTGTCCCTGAAGTGTCCTCATCGTTGGCGAATTCAAACCACTGAGCAACTCTAAGCTTTCAATCGCAGGGCTTGAAGCGAGTAGCTCCTGAATCTTCCGCGTCGACGCAAGGTAATCCGGTGGGAACATGAACTGGTCTTGAAGGAGGTCTAATTTGGCAACGCTGTCAATAATTGATCCAGGAACGTTATCCAACGCATCGAGCGCTGGACGCATACTCTCAAGCGCACGGTGAAGCTCTCGCTGTTGCCAAAAGAAATGTTCAAACGAAGAAGTCATTATTCAATTCACCGGCTAACTATACATTATCTGGTTCCGCATAAGATTCCAGGCCTCTTTCTCGGATTCAAAGAAAATCCACGAGACTTTGCTTGACGCGATAATTCTTTATTGGTTGCTATAGCAACTCTGCAATCCGGTGTGTCCATAACTCTGTTAACCAACTAAGGTTACCGTCGTCGGCAGCTTGCAAGGCTTCCAAATACTGACGACGTATGACAGCTTCCAGTGGAGCAGTTTCGACATGAGGCAAACCGATTTTATAGAGTAGCGCCGCAAGCAGGACGCGGCCAATTCGGCCATTAAAATCCTTGAAGGGATGTATCCACTGGAAGCGCCAATCCGCCCAGGCCAGGAGCGTCGCGCAGCCGCCAAGCGTTCCGTCTGGCTCATGGCGCAAGCGTTCCACCAGATCATCACAGAACTGCCGCATGTGGATCGGCACTTCGAAGTAGGGCGGCGGGATATGGGCACCAACCTGCACATTCACATCGCGGAACCGTCCAGCCCAATCGGGGAACAAATGCCCGGCCAGCCGGGTATGACGCTGGCACAGCCATTCGGAAGTGATGACGATCTGATTGGGCTTGGCTTGGAGTATCTCGTCGTAGATGCTGACGAGCGGCACGGCGAGACGTTCGGACAGTTCTGAATAAGAGAGGCGGCCTTCGGCGGTCTCAAATTCGCGAGTGGAGCCTAGCTCGCTTTGGCTCTTGGAGTTTGCGTCAGAATCTTGAGACGATCCGTACTGACCGGCTGGTTCTCGAACGCCATGGACTGGCTCACCCGCTCCAGCAAGACTTTCCGATGCGCCGCCGCTACCTTCGCTGGGGTATTGTGCTGGCTGCGCCACTGTTGCAGACGTATCTCGGCTAGCGCCAGGTCGATCGGCTGATTCGGTTTCTGTTTCATGGCTGTCATTCTCCTTCACTTTGGATGCAGTTGCAACCGAGGCCGCTTCAACAATCGTAATCTCCTCTTCCGTCAGGCCGTAGAGACCATAGACCAACTGATCGATCTCCTGATCCGTCGCGGCGATCTGGCGTTGCAGACGGTCTTTGTCGGCAGGCGTCTTGGCGGCAGTGAGGCGCTGGTGTAACTCCAGCATGCTTTCGACGAGCGTGAGCATCCGGCCATGCTTTTCCTTGTCCGTCTTCACGGTGAAGTCGATGACTCGAATCGGCACCTTCTCCATATATTGATAGATGAGTCGATAGCGATACTGACCAGCACGGACTCCAAACGGGATGCTGAGGTTACTGATCGCGAACCAAAACAGTCGGCTGTTCAGAATACCGAGGAGATACGGATCATCCACACCCAAACAGTACGCAGTATTGGCAAGATATCGACCGCTCCGATCTAGGAAGAAACGTGGAGCCTTGCAGATATCGGGAAAAATAATTTTCGGGCCGTCAAAAAACTCATAGTAGTCGCAGGAGCGCAGTTCCCACCAGTATTGCCCCTTATCTTGTCGTTTTCTGCATGCCTCGGCAAATGGTTCAAGGTGGCTTGCAAGGTTGCGATACGTCGCAGAAAACCAGTTCCATGCTTCGCGTTCAGGGGCCTGGCCAGTTAGCTTCTTCTCCTTCGCCATGGCCGTCTGCGTCCAACCAGAGGGAAGCACGATTAAAAATCGTCCATCATCCTCGATCTCATAACGGCGAATATTCTGACCGCCCAGGAATGGCTTAATGAGGGATTCGCTTTGGCGAGCACCTCGCACAAGCTCATCCCGCTGAGCCTGATTGAGCTCAAACGCCTGATTCAGGCCAGTTAGCAATCCGCGAAAGAATTTTCGATCAACGTATTCGCCAAGAGGCTTGCCAGCCTTGAGCACCTTGTCAAAGATGGCTGCCTCTTCATCTGACTTCAGCGACCACGCATTTTCTGTTAGGCGTTCCTGCGGGATTGTAAAGCGATGGTCGATCGCGCAGTCATCGAGATTCGCAAAGTACAGCGAAGGGATGCGCGAGACTTCGACCCGTGGAGGCTGCTTCGTTTTCGCCAGAAGCGGAATGCAGACATAGGTGTCTTTCACGTTCTCGAATACAGCCAGCCCGCCGAAGTCCAGGATGCAGAGCACGGCGGCCTGCCTCTTGAGCGTTCGGCGCAACGCCTCCCCGTATGTCGTGCGGAGAAAGCTGCTCGACACGATAAAGCTGAAGCGCCCCCCTTCGCGGAGCAGCGCAACGCTCTTCTCCATGAAGTAGGCAAACAGATCAGCTACCCCGTCGTAGGCTTCGTAGCGTTGAGCCAGATAGTCTTTGAACTCCGATAGAGCTTCCTGCCGGACATACGGCGGATTGCCGATGACGGCATCGAAGCCGCCGGCGCCCTCACCCTGCCCTCTCCCAGAGGGAGAGGGAAATATGTGGGGGAACTCGGCCTTCCAGTCGAACGGGTTGACTCGCCGCATCTCTTCATCGTCCGGCATGAGCTGGCCCGCGAAATAGTCCGGTCCTATCAGGCTGTTGCCGCTTTTAATATTCTGGCCAAGATCAGGCAGCGCCCGCTCATGAACAAACGAGAGTTGCCGCTTGAGCGTCTCGTCGCTTTCGCCTTCCAGTACTTTTAGCAGCAGACTGAGCTTAGTGACTTCCACGGCCTGACTGTCGATATCCACGCCGTAAATGTTGTTCAAGAGAATCCGCTTCTTCTCCTGCGTGGTCAGCCGCCATTCGCCGCTGGCCGCATGAAAGAGTTCCTTGCGGTGCTTCTCCGGCCCATCCTTCACATACCAATCACGATGATAGTTCAGCAGATACCGGTAGGCGCCGAGCAGGAACGATCCTGAGCCGCAGGCCGGATCTAGCACGGTCAACTTCGCAATCTGCTTCGGCGTCTTGCCATCGCACAGCACGCCGACTGTCTGCTTGACGATGTATTCGACGATGTACGCAGGGGTGTAATAGACGCCGCCGGCCTTCTTGACCTCCGGCTTCTCTTCGATCTTGGCCTGATGGCCCGAGGTGAGACGAATGACCTTGCCGAGGAATTGCTCGTAGACCTGGCCGAGAATTTCCGTGGGAAGGACTGAGAACTCGTAGGGACTCTGGGGATAGTAGAGCCGACCAAGAATCTCTTTGAGGACCTTGTCGTCGATCTTGAGGCCGGGGGTCAGATCGTCGGGCGATTCGGCTCGATCCTGTTCCTTGTGGAAGTGAAAGAGGCCGGAGTTGTACCGGTCGTCGGCCTGTTCGTAGAGATAGCGCAGCCGTCCGTAGATGTTCTGCCCATTCAGCAGCGCTTGCAGTTGGCCGTAGGGTTCGACGCCGCGATCTTCGCAAATACGGAGGAAGATAAGCCGGTCGATGGTGCGCTGGACAGAAAAGTTCAGCTCGTGGACGGTGAGCGCCGGATTCCTGAGCGCGAGATTCTTGGCGAGCGTGTCCCGCCACGTTTCGATCTCCTTCAGAAACTCCGCATCGACGGTGGCGGTGCCACGCTTACGATCAGTGACCGCGTACTTGTCAAAGGAGCCTTTAAGCACCGCCTCTTTGGTAAAGATGGAGGCAATCTCGCCCCATCTGGCCAGGTAGTCCCGGTAAGTCAGATAGAGGATGCGTCCCGTGCTGGATTTATCAGACGGGTTCGGACGGGTGCGGCAATCGTAGACGGCGAACTCTTCGAAATCCGTCAGGATGGACAGCGGCAGTTTGGCCGACCAGGCGTAGCGGCGGAGCTGATAGGCCGGAGGGATCTCGTCTTTGACGTTAACGGCCGGCTTCTTGGCTTCCAGGAAAAACTTACGCGCCCCGCCGATGCGAAAACAGTAATCGGGCGCTTTGGTGTTGCCACCGATCTTGATGGCATCTTCATGGATGACGTCTTTGTACGCCTCAGCATGGCCCTGCTTGTTGGCGATATCCCATCCGAGCGCTTCGAAGAACGGATCGAGAAACTCCCGGCGCACCTGGGTTTCGTTGTAGCTCTGGCTCTTGTAGGAATCGCGATTCTGCTCGAACCGGTCGATGAGAGTGGCAACGATGGGAGGCGCCTGGCTCATAGTGGGCCCATGCTCTGGTCCTCGTGCGATCGAATCGTGAGCCCTATTGATTCAACGTACGTTGCTTCATAACAAAGATGCCCCCACGCAACGGATGACTCGGGCAACCCGTTCCGCCTTCAGCCAATCGAGCCGGTCGAGAATATCCGTCGGCACACTGACACGAAACCTGTATCGACGGCGTAGCTGACGCAGTCGCTCGTACTCTCTCCAGACAGCTTCCTCTTCATTACACCGCCGAGCCAGTTCCTGCGTATCGATGAACGGATTCATGACACGTCACACACACACACACAGGATGCCCGGTAATGGAGAACCTGCTGTACCGCACTATGCACTCTTCGACAGGCGCATGGCACAAACGAGTACTGCCGAAGAATACCCGTTTCCTGAATGAAAATCACCCCGCTTTGCAGAGGCCGTGAGACGTGAATGGTAACACGTGAGGGGGGTAGAGCGAAGACGGTTGGTCTGGTCTATGTGGTCTTGGCTTGAGCCACAAAAACCAAACAAACCCAACGGACAGAGAAACCAGATAGACGAACGACCGGGAACGTGACTCGTGAGTCTTAGCGACTACCGGCCTTGATTTCGTATGTCGGGATTGGCGTTCCTGTCACACGGGCATAGAGGACTGCGGGATCGAGGTCGGCTCCATTCGGCCAATAGATGGTGCCCAGGTCCGGATGCACACAAAGCTCCCGAAAGCGATCGAGGTCTCTCAGCGGGGCAAAGACGCCCTCAAACTGCATCACGGCAGAGAGATCAAGTTCACCTACCACGCCGTCTTCAAATCGGAGACGGACGCGATAGCCTTCCAGCGCGGTGGCTTCAACGATATCCTTCAACATGAGCCTTACTCCAGCGGCTTGATCTTCTTGAGCGGGGCCCGTTGCTCAGCGAGTCTCCAATCATCTCTCAACTCGTCCTGATGCAGTGCGCCCCACTCGGCGACCAACCCCAATACCCGTGGCGGCACAGGCCATCCAATAGCATCAGCGAATCAATGGTCATTATAGCCTTGTGCTCGCCATAGCGTACATGAAAATGCGGCGGGGCGTGATCATCATAGAACATGGTGATGATGATACCAAAGAAGCGGCAGAGCTCAGGCATTCCTCACCTCTCCGAACCCCTCGTTGTCGCAAAGAATACCCGTTTCGTCACGGGAAATCATCCCAGCCAGCTGGAATGGAACCAATGTATACCGCCATCTGAGGCTTCGTGGTTTGCGGGGAAGAATCAGACTTGCTATAGTCCGCGCAAGTGGAGGGCTGTATGGGATTTGAGCCGAACTATATCGTAATCGACGGGCAGACGTTCAGCAAGGCGAAGCTGGCCTTGGACAACCACGTCTACAAGAACTGTCAGATCGATGACTGCGATCTCTACTACAGCGGTGGGCAATACGAACTCCTCGACACCCACGTGACGAATTCACGCTTGGTCCTCAACCACCCAGCCAAGGGTATCTACAACTCCCTCCAGATCTTCAAAATGAAGTCGCCGAGTTCCAAGATCATCTTCGAGTAACCAGTTTCGCCACATGCCTGCAATGCGGATCGAGAAATGATGCACAGCTTGGCTACCCTAACAGCCAGTGCGGCACAATCAAAACTGGGCCGCCTTATCGATGAGATGGCTTACTCTCAGAAACCCATCAGAATTGTCGGGAAACATTCTAATGCGGTACTCATCCCCGAAAGCAACTGGCGGGCAATTCAGGAGACAATCTATCTGCTCTCGATTCCCAAGATGAGACAGTCAATCAGAAAAGGGCTCGCGACGCCTGCCGCCAAATGCGCGAAAGAGCCTGGCTGGTGAAGTGGCACATCGTCTTGACCAAGCAGGCGCAACAAGATGCCAAGAAGAACCCTGTGGCGGGCCACTTTCTCTTCCTCAACCACTAGGCCAAAGGCATCTACAACGCCCGGCGGTTTTCCCCTTCGCTTACAAAACATTTCACGGGTCTTCAGAAATTCGAGTGGGTCAGTGCCGTGAGTTCCGACCTATCGTGGTCCATGACCATTCTCCAATCCCTCCCCTTTGTAAGGGGAGGCCAGGTGGGGTAGAGCCTCCGCCGACTGCTGCGCACATTCGTGCTAGCCACTCGCGACCGGTATGGGCATCTCGGTCTTCGACCTCCCCTTACCCCTCCTTACGAAGGAGGGGAATGTCGCGCGAGGACGCCTCATCGCTCTTGCCCCACACAAAAACCTGAAGAGCCCTGGCCTCTTCTTACGTTTCACGCGTGGACGCTACTTATTGACGGGAATATTCTCGGTACGTTTGACGATGTCGATCGCCTGGAAGACCGGATCTTGCGACCCCTTGGAGGCTTCGGCTTCGACACGCTGGAGGAACGGCGCAGGACCGGTAATCGGCGCGTAGTTCAAAGTAACATCGACGTCGAACGTCTTCGTATCTTTCGGAGTGGGGAAGGTAAAGGTTTCTACTCTCGTTTCGTCCGGCTTGAGAACGGTATCTTCAAGCACCTTCGCCGCCTCAAAATCAAAGACGGTCTTTTGGCCCTTGGCATCGGCATAGGTCCGGCCATAGACCCGCTTATCGGCAAAGACCGTTTTCAAATTCTTGCCTTTGATATCGAGATCCAACACCACCGACGCCCAGGCCGGATGGGTCGTGGGCAGGTTATGCGGTACGAGGCTTTGCACTTTTACAGTGACGGTGGTCTTATCCCCGTCGATCTTGGTCTGCACATCCAGCTTCGCCGCTTCCTGCCGCAGCTTGCCGATGCGCCCGGGGAACGTATGGTTGGCGACTTTGCGTTTCTTCTCTCCGTTGGCCGATTCTCCGACCTGCTCAGGCATATGGCAGCTCTGACACTCTTTGCCGGACTTCACGGCCTGACTCTGCTCATAGCTCCCCAGCAGATCGTTGGCCTTGCCCAGATTGGCCGCCGAGGGTACGGACTGGTGGCAGTTCAGGCAGAGATCGGACTTTTGAAACAGACCCAGCTCCATCGACTGGTGAGCGAGGTTCTGGACAAAATCTTTGTAGGGGCCATACAGCGTCTTGCTGCCGAGTTCGTACTTCGGTTCCGGCGGTTGCTTGGCCCGATCGACCTGCTTAATCAAATGGCATTGTGCGCAGGCCACGCCATCCAATGAAGGATCTCCCGCCTTGGCCTGATCCACGAAGAGCTGAGCTTGGTCAGGAAACTCACGCACGTGGGGCGCATGACAGCGGAAACACATCGCCTTATCTTTGCCCGCGGAGAAATTCAGATAGGCATCCAGCGAGGCACGGAAAGTCGGCGAATGGATCGATTTGGAGAGCGGAGAGGTTTCCCACTCTTCAAACACGCGCTCATGGCAACGCTTGCACTTACTCGAATGGGGGAAGGCCTTTTCGATCACGGCCTGAGACTTGGCATCCTGGGCCGAGAGTTCACCATCACGCAGGCCGAGCAGCGAGAGCCCCAGAACCGCCGCCATCATTCCGAGAAGGACGCCGACCCGCTTTCTACCCGTCACGCTTTGCTCCATTCCACATTCTTTCTGGTCCAACCTGGCACGCGTCCCCCGTCACTCGTCACTGGCTAGAGAGTCTTCACGCGATAGGTGAGGAAACGCGGCTGCTGGTACTCATCGAGCACATGCTTCGCCTCGTCCCGTTCCTTATCGGTCTTCAACGTCGCGAGATACTTTTCCCGCAACGCCGGTTCCGGCGTCGGAATCAATGCATAGCTCAACACGGCTTCGACCGAGGCCGGGGTCGAACCCGCCGGCATCGAATAGGCAAACGGCACTTTTCTCGTATTGCCGCCTTTAATAAATGGATCGGGAATCGGGCCGCGCAGGATTTTGTCGTAGGGCAAGCCGAACCGCTTCGTCTCTTCCGCTAAGACTTTCCCGGCTGCGTCTTTGACGGTCATCGTGAGGATCACCTGCTTGAGCACCGGATCCCCGTCGGGGAAGCTGTGGGGGAGACTCCCCACCTTAACAAGCGTCGTCCCCTCCACCGTGCCGCTCGACTTCGCCACCTCGATATCAACACGCGGCATCCACTCGGCCTGGAGATTCCGGTTCTTTAACAACGTGCCGGGAATGACGACGCCCCGAAACCAGTGCCGGCCGATGGCCCGCGTCATCGATCCGCGTTTGGACGTCGAACTGCCGGTCGAAGGCTCCATGTGGCAGTCCTGGCAGATCGTCCCCTGGAGAATTTCACCGGGCAGCTCTCGCTTCGTGACATCTTTCACTTTATCGAAATGGCAGGAGGTACAGTAATTGGCCCCTCGGAACAGATCCGACTGCGCCCCGATGTGTACGAGGTTTTCTTCCGGATTCGCGAAGGGGCCATAGAGGGTTTTCCCCGGTGTCAGCTTGAAGGTCGGCGGCGGACCGGGCGTCGTGTCGACGGAACCGATCATATGGCAGGTCGCACAACCGATTCCTTCGACTTGCGGCTTTCCGGCTAAGACCTGCGCGACAATCTTTTCTGCATGCTGGGGGAACACGGTCGTGGACGGAACATGACAAGAGAGACAGCGCTGACGTTCATCGGGAGTCGGATTCGTCTGCATCCACACGCCCAACACCGTTCGAAAAACCGGCGACTCCAGCGACGTCCCATGCAAGAGCGCGGCATCGACGCGTCCGAAGGTTTTCAGATCCGGCGTTTGCTCCCGCATGCCTTTCCACTCTTCATAGTGGCGGTCATGACATTGCTTACAATCTTCAGAGCGGATAAACACATTCTCGATCTCGGCCACCCAGTCGGGCGGCGCCGCTCCATCCGATTTTTGCGCGATGGCCCGCTCGTGCGACAACGCCGTCAGCCCGATGGCGAGGAGCAGAAAACATCCGATGGCCAGGCGTCGTGTCAACGGCATCTGTTGCCCTTAACAGGATGCTGAAAAAGTCCGCCAGCGGCGTTCTCGCGGTGCTCAGAGGCTCCACGTACGGCAGAGAGTACGCATCGCCTCTTCGCTTGCTGCGGCCTTGCTGGACGCCCTTTTTGAGCATCCTGAGGTGGTTCTGAGTTCGACCCTACCCTAAAGACTTTCACATTATTATTTCCGGTATCAACCCTGTTTTCCGCAGCCTGTTAATCCCGTTTGCAGCCGACAAAATGAAAATTCACACCCCATCCGACCGGATCGCCGGGATCGGCCGGCTCATAGGTGCCGAGGGTAAAGTTGCATTCCTTCATCGCTTTTTTGATTGCGATCCCGAAATCCGTCATGTTGCGAATTTCCGTCTTGTCGATTTCCTTGATGACGGATCGCACTTTGATGCCGGCATAGTCTGCGCGGGAGTTCCCGATCACCTCGAACACGGCGACGCCCTTCGCCTCCTGCAGCTTCAGCTCTTTCCGAATATCCTCGTCCACCGATCCGACCATCACACCGAATTCCTCACCCAACCTGACCGCCTCGTCCTCGGTCATAGCCACGGCGTCAGCCGCGACCGCTATCGGGAGAGAGCCGCCCACTCCCGTGAAGCCGACGAGACTGAGGGCCAGGGTGCAACTTCGACCGCACCGGAGCGCGATGTTCACGAATCGATGGCTTCGAATAGCGATCCTTTCACGGGTCATCGGCATAGACGGTCGAAGTTTTATAATACCAGGGAACTTAGCAGGCTGCTCAAAAAGGCCATCCAGCAAGGCCGCAACGAGCACAGAGGCGGAGACGTACGCTTCGGTACGTTGAGCCTGTGTGCGATGCGAGAACGCTCGCTGGCGGACTTTTTCAGCAGCCTGCTAGAGCTTGGCAATCGGATCAATAGCCAGCTGGAACCAGGGGGCGACGGACTTCTGTCCGTTGCGCTCTTTATTCTCCCCGTTCCACACGGCGAACGAGACGGTCTGCACACGGCCAGGAATGAGCTTCGCCTCATTCTCCGGCTCTTCGCTCACCAGCGGGCGGCGCATCACCACACGCCACACGCCATCTTTCCATTGCGCCTTCCCTTGAATCCGTCCCTGCTTTTCCTTCGTGGTCAACGTGCTGAATCCTCCGCCGATCAAGTCTTCCACAGACGAGACTCGCCGGGGAATGACCTCGAACGTGCGCACGCCGCCTTCCTTCTTTTCGGTTTGGCGGGAGGCGCGGCGATCGATATCACTCTGCCAATCCGCTTTCCAATGCCAGATGTTGATGTAGTGATCGAGCTGGCCCATGCAGAAGAATGCCGGCGCGTCGCCGAGCGGCAACCCAATGGCGACGCCGTCTCGAAAGGTACCGGGAGTCAGGCGATCATTCTTGGTGTTATCCTGCCACTCCAGCAGGAACGCGATCTCGGTGCCGTTATGGAGAGAGTGTACGACGAGTGCCCGCGCTGTCGGCTCAGGCCAGACCGGGCGCGTAATGACCTGTCCGCTGAGCGGCACCGTTAAGGAAGAGACTTTGGCCCATGCCGCATCGTCCGGAGCCGACGGCAGTTCACCCTCGGCGAACTGGGACCGGATAGTCATGCCCGCTGAGCTGACCAGCGGAATTCCCCATCCGGCTAGAACACTAGCGATAACAAGAAGGCCGGCAAAAAACACCAGCAGAAAAGGACGGGACTGGCTGAGATTCGTCATTCGCACCATGCAGATGATTCGAAATTCGACGGTCGCCGCCTGGATCACTGCAGATTGCCGCCACGCCAGCCAAGAGACCTGGCTCACACTCAGAAACGGGGCCCTAGGACAGTTTCACCCGGCGAATTTTGTTCTCGCCGCGCTCGCAAATATAGAGATGCCCCTGTGAGTCGAGCGTCAACCCGACCGGTGAGTTCACCACGGCTTCGATGCCCAAGAGTCCATCGCCGTGCTTGACCGTGCCGGCCGATTCTTTGGCGACAAACCGCGCGGCGCCGCACCCGCCCATGTTCTTGTCTTCATACCCGCTGTCGCCGTTGCCCGCGACGGTCGTGATCGTGCCGGTCACCGCATCGATCCTCCGCACGCGATGATTCATGGTATCGGCAACATAGAGATTGTCTTCGGCATCGAACACGACGCCCTCGGGCGCATGCAACATCGACTTCACGGCCGGCTTGTCGTCGCCATCGTAGCCGTAGCGACAGATCCCCGCCACCGTCGAAATAATACCGGTCTGCATGTCGATCTTCCTGACACGATTGCTGCCCTTATCCACGACGACGATGTTGCCCTTACTATCAATGGCCATTCCCACGAGATCGTAGAGGCGGGCTTCCGTTGCAGGCTTCCCGTCATCCAGATACATCGACAAATCCAGACCATCCGAGCAGACCGGCATCAGCCAACCCTGATCATCGCTGAAGTCGATACCGATAGCATCCCCGGAGAGCACCACAAGACTGCGCGCCACCAACGGCTGCTCCCGCGATTCGTCTTCCGCCGTCCAGGCACCGGCAACCGTGGTCACTATCCCGGTACGGGCGTCATACCGCCGCACCTTGTGCGCCTGCGTATCGGCAATGTACATGACATCGTCCCGATCGAACGCAATCGCGGCAGGCCAGGTCAGATTCACTTCGAGCGCCGGGCCATCGCCATTGAACCCATGCTGGCCGGTCCCGACAACCGTCGTGATGATCCCGGTTTCCCGATCGACCCGGCGAATGCGGTTGCTGCCGGAATCACAAATAAAGAGGTTGTTCTGAGAGTCGAACGCGACATCCAGCGGCAGATACAGACCCGCTTCCCCGCAGAGTCCTTCGTCGCCGCTATAGCAGGTTTCCCCGATCCCGGCGAAGTTGTGGAGCGTCCCCTCGAGTATGTTGACCCGCCGGATACGATCCGAACCGGACTCGGCAAAATAGAGCCACTTTTCCTCTTTGTCGAGCGCGACGTGGTGAGGAAGGGGAATCCCCGCTTTCACCGCCCGCTTCCCGTCACCGGTACTCCGGGCTTTTCCGTTTCCCGCAAAGGTCTCGATGTAGCCGCCGGCTAACTGCAGTTCTATATCCATAGACGTCTATGCGTCTCCTACTTCACTTCGGAGAGAAAACTTACGCCCGCGAGGCCGGTTGCGCCACAGCCGCCGGCTGATCGACGGTCATCGCCTGAGCCGGAGCGGCCGTAATGGCCTGCGCGGGAGCCGCGGCTTGCTGCTGCGCGGCAAGCGCCTGGGCCTCGGCCTCGATGGCGTCGGCTTCGTGCACGGACTTCTTGAAGCCCTTGATGGCCTTGCCCAATCCTTCGCCCAGCTGCGGCAGTTTGCCGGCGCCGAAAATGATCAACACGATCACGAGGATCAGAATCAGCTCTGTGAATCCAAGACTCCCAAACATGATGGACTCCTTCCTAAGGGGTAAATCAGGATGCGGAACTCTCTTTGGCTTTTTTGGCAAACCGCTCTTTCAACCGCTTCCGCGCTTCTTCAGCCTGCTCGAACATTTTGCACTTGTCGTACACGCTGATCAGATTGTAGTAGGCCAGCGGCTCGTCGGGATTGTTCTCCACGGCGCTCTCCATCACCTTGATCGCCAGATCGGACTTCTTGTGATTCAGTGCGATCTCCATCAATTTGAAGCTGGCTTCCAGATGCGTGGGCTCAAGTTCGAGCGTGCGCATATAGCACTGAATGCCCATATCGATCGTGTTGTAGTCGGACACCAGCGGGTTATCCAGCTCCACATACACGCTGGCGAGATTGTACCAGGCGATGGGATCTTCCGGCGTCATCTCGACAAGGCGCTCGTAGTAATCCTTGGCTTCCATGAATTTCTTCTTGTCCGCATAGACCCGGCCAAGATTAAACAGCGCCAGGATGTCATGCGGGAACACATCGAGCGCATGCTTGAATTCGGCCTCGGCTTCGTCGGCCATGTTCTTCGTGGCGTAGATGGTCCCGAGGTTCGAATAATACATGGCCAGCGACCGATTCATCTCGGCGCGCAAGCCCTCCGCCATCTCAATCGATTTCTTGACCTCGATCAAGGCGTCGTCCATCCGGCCTTTACTGAAGTACAATTCGCCCAACCGGCAGCGAGCCTGGAAATCGTCGGGCTCCTCCGCCAGCAGCTTCTCGATCGCCAGGATTTCCTCGTCGGGCGAGAGCGGCTGATCCCCGGGATCCAGCGCGGTCGCCGTCTGCGTGGGTTCATTGCTTGGGTTCGTTGTGTCCATACATGCCCCTGTGTTCAGTTGCGGGTGATTATACCTGTTCGGTTACCAGGGCATCCGAAGAGCCCATGAGTGTATTCGCGGCCGTCGACGGAGACTCCGAGGCCACCGGTCTGACCCGATCCATCGCGAGCAGCATCACTCCCAGAATCACCATCAGCGTGAGATTGGAAAAAAGCAACGCATACCCCGCGATAAACATCAGTCCAATCCCATACCCCGCCAGCCGCCCCATATTGAGCAGCTTGATGACGGTATAGGACCAACAGAGCAGCCCCCCCATATAAATGGCGAACGGCAGATAGAAGGTATAGCCCATGCCGAACTGGAAAATCCACCCGATCCCCTGGGAAGCTTGCCGAACCCCGGACGCCAAGCCTGGGTCATACAAACCGAGCAGATAATCGGTAAAAATGAGGGTCGTGAAGATCGTCCCGGTCGTCGCCCAGAACCAGATCGCCCGATTGCGCTGCACGCGGTTCTTCGTCCTGAGCGACAGCCCCTGGCCGTAGGCCGCAAAGGTCAGAAAACTCGCCAATACCATCAAGGCTTCGCCGATTCGATGGGCCTCATAGACGAACGGCGGCGCGGCAACGGTGTTGGCCACACTGTAGGCGGTCGACAGGATTTGGTAATAGAGCCATCCGGAAATACCGAAGAAAAATGTGACTCCCAGCACCTGGTGCGACCGTTGCGGTTGCGTGGAGACATACTCGAACATGAACAACGCCAAAGCCAGAAAGGCGATGACGTTATAGATCAATGACCCGACCATCCCGGAAGGTACCACCAAAAAGGCCGCGGTGAGGAGCAGTAGCAACACCACACAGCTCATCGCTACCTTGGTCATCCGGCTCACCTCCTGGCCGGCGCTTCGATTGACCATCGTCACACCCAGCGCGAGGAACAAGAGAATCGCCACGATGTTGAGGAGCCAGGTGCCGATCTCCGTGAGCGTGCTGAAGGTCGGGGTGATCCACGGATGCGCCACAGCCATCTTGCTCAGGTGCATCCCCAATCTCGAGACCAGGCGATAGAGCACCAACTCAAGAAATGAGGTCAGCAGAACGAGCTTGATCGTATACTCGAACATCGGACCGTAATCGCTGATCCGGCCTGACATCCGATCACTCATCGTTACGCTTTTCATACCCCTCGTACACTCCCGCCAGCAAGGATCTGATTATAGCTGTCACAAAAAAACAGGGTCAATGCCGGGTCGCAGCCACCGTCCGAGGAAGCTAGGACGCGCTGATCGGCTGCGGCGCCTGGACAGCCTGCGCCTTTTCATGCGCAATGTAGAGCAATCCGTCCGCCATCGAATAATTGAAGGGCAATTCGCAAACCACTTCACTGACCCGTTCATAAACATGCTGATAGAGCTTTTCCGACTCGTCCGGCGTCATCCCCTCCTGCACCTCATAAAAGAACCCCAGACTCAGATCCTCTGCAGAGGGCCGCATGATTCTGCGTATCCCGTATCCTCCCGGATCGCTCATGATCGGAGCTTCCTTTTCAAGATCGAAGAGGCAGGGCTGGCAGGAGAATCCGAACGACCCGTGCAGCTTCTTGTTCTCCACGATGAAGTTCATGGTTTCCAGCGCTTCTTCTTCCTTCTCCGTAGGAAATCCGACGATGATGTAGCAATGGACAGCAATTCCCAGGTCCACACAGTCGTCGGCGATCCTCCGGACCCACTCCTGCTTGATGCCTTTCTTCATGAAATCCATGATCCGCTGATTGAAGGACTCCAATCCGAACACGATCTTGAGACAACCGGCATCACGCATGGACGTCAGGAGTTCACGGGAGAGGTTCTTTTCGAACCGCATTTCGCAGGTCCACTTGATGTCCAGCTTGTGCTCCGTCATCTGCTGACAGAGCCGCTTGGTGGGTGCGAGCGCAAAACATTCGTCGGTAAAAAAGAAATTCTGCGCCCCGTACCGCTGCTTGAGCCATTTCAGCTCTTCAATGGTCCGGCCCGGCTCCTTCTGCCTGAAATTCTGGTGATCAAGCGTGAGGGCGCAGAACGCGCAATCTTTGTAGTAGCATCCACGCGAAAATTGGACCGGCAGGACCGGTTCCGGCGACAAATACTTGTCGAGTGGAAACCCGTCGTAGTTCGGCGCCGGCAACTGGTTCACATTTTCTGAATAGAACGGCTGATTGACCGTGATCTTCCCGTTTTGGCGATAGATCAGATTCGGCACCTTGCTGAAATCTTTCTTCCCGGCCATCTGATTGACCAGCTCCAGCAACGCCGTCTCTCCTTCGAACACGACGATGTCATCGGTAATATCAAACAAACTCGGACAGCGGCGGATATTATCGACCAGGCGAGTGAAGATACTGCCTCCGATCGTAATATGGAGATCGGGAGCCGCTTCTTTGATCAATCGGCACAGCGTCAGGCCGGGAATAATCTGCGACGTGGCCGTGATCGACACACCGATAAGATCCGGGCGATCGTTCACGATCGATGGAATAAATTTATCGCGGAACAGGCTGATGTAGGGATTCTGCACTTCATCTCGAATGACCTTCATGAGGTCTTTCGAGGAATAGATCGAATAGTTGCTGAACTGATTATCGACGACCGTCAATCTTGTCGGGAAATACACCGACGACACCAGCTCCAGCCATTTATCGATCATGAAGAGACTGCCGCGATACGCATCAAGATCGTAAAAGGCCTCGCTACGCAGCGTCTCTTTTGCCAACTCTACCCGATCGATCAAATAGGGAAACCGATCGAGCGACTCCGCAATTTTGGCCGCGTGCTCACGGCTTCCCGGACCAGTCTCTCCAGACGTACTCTTTTCCAGCTCCCGCTGCTTTGCGAGCAACTGCTCATGAACCTCAGCTCCGAAAGAGCGGGTCAGAAGTTGGTCGAGCAACTCGATTCCAAGATCCCGCTGAGAGACGTCTTTGACGCCACCCTGGTGCAGGAATCCGGTGAGAGAGGGAAGACTGAGATACGGTTGAGAGGGATGCCAGGTAGGCGGAAACAACAACGAAACTTTCATGGAAACCACTTTCTAATATCTTCGGAAAATCAGATAGTTTCGAATGATTTCACTGATCGTTTATACACTCCCGCCTTCTTCATTTGCAACCCTGCTGCATCGCACGTTGAGAGAACGCATAGCCTCTCCCCCAGCTATGCCGTCAATATACGAAAAAGAAAAAGCCCCGGGTCACTTCGCCATTTACATAGCGCAGACCCGGGGCCATTTTCTCACGTCACCTCAACGCGTTCAGCGATGAGCGGTGGTCTCTCGCGAGACCGCTTCGCTCACGGAAGCTTGAGCGTGAACCAGGTGGAGAGCGCCTTCATACCGTTGCGCTCAATGTTGTTCCCATCCCACACGGCAAACGCGATGGGCACAGACATTCCCGCCTTGAACTGCGTGTCGTTCGCATCACTGGTCTCCAGGCTGCGCTTGATGACCACGCGCCAGGTCGGACCAGAGTAACCGCCACCCTTGACGGAACCTGACGGCTCCCACACACCGTTCCCGAACACGTCCTGATGGGATTGGGTGGTGAGGGTGCTGAATCCGTTGGCATTCAGGTCTTCAACCGAGCTCACACGGAGCGTCGGATCGGACATGATGTTACCGGACCAGATGCCTGAGTTGAATGGCCCAAGGCTCCGACCGATCCGATCAGGATAGGTCACGCCACCGGCCGGCTCTTCGAAATAGTAATCCCAGAAAATGCCTGGGTACTGATCGTCCACGTCCCACATGCCCGCGCTGTCCTTACCAAGGTCTTTCTGCCATTCCGCGTTCCACCGCCAGATGTTGGTGGTTCCGCCGGACTGACCCATACACTGGAAAGGTGGCGCACCGGAGGTGGTCACCGGGAACATGATCGCAGCCTGGTCGCGGAAGTCCTGCGGACCAATGGCTGTGTCATTCTTCGTCTGATCGTTCCACTCCACGCGCAGGCCGAGCTCCTTACCGTTGCTCATGGCCTTCACGAACACCGACTTCACCGAGATGTTCGGATGCATCGGGGTGGTGATCAGCTGACCGCTCAACGGAACGATTACACCAGGAACGCTTTCCCACACGGGGTTGGCGCCATCCATGGGAATCGGTCCCTTGACTGCCTTCGCCGGAATCGTGACCGGCTGGCTTACGGCCAAGGGCACTTGCCCGATCGTCAGCATGACGCCGACGACGAGGGCAGAGAGCAGAATGCTAAACACCAATTTCTTGTTGGTCGTCTGCACAACTCTCATACAGCTAATCCCTCCTCTCAAATTAATGATTAAATAACATCGCCCAAAATAACTACCGTATAACTACCGTCCAGAAAACGAGAAATAATTGCTCGAAACCTACGCGGTTCCGACTGGTCCGCCCTCCTCCTTGTCCTTATCCTTGTCCTTCACATCCAGGAAGGACTGCGCGCCGACTTCATTCAACAACACGCTCAACTCATTCCCCTGGTCCTGCGCTCCGCACTCGTACGTCTGACCTTCAGGCGAATTAAAGGTCGCCGGACGATAATCTGTTTCTGTGTAAGGCTGCGGGGTGACTCCGAGGAACGCGGTTTCGAACTCAATCCAATCAGAGGTCATATCCGCGACGATCTTGAACAGACCGGAATCGGACTTTTTCGTCAACATCCGGCAAAACAGAGGAACCCATCGCCCGATGTGATTTTTAACAAACTTTTTCTGCGCATCCACAACGATCTGCGTCTTGTCGGCCCCGTCATGGCAGCGGGAATAGGATTCTTTGTAGGCCAGGAAATGCATGAACTCGAACTCGACGCTGAGGTGGTCGAGCCGCTCATGAATATCCTTCGACAACTCGACGCCAAACGCCTTATAGAAGCCGGCGATGTCGCCCATGGTATGGGACTGCGCAAACACGTGATCGTTACCGAAGAGGGTTTCGTACGGCGGACAATCCAGCGTGATCACATTGCTGAACACACGCCGATGCTCCGACTGCAGATCGCTCAACTGCCAGTTCACGCATTCTGACGCCACCAGCTTTTCGACATTATCCAACTGCTTTTTCAAAGCAGCCAGCTTCAGCTTCGCGCGATCTCCGCCCTGATTGGCATCCAAGGCCGCCTGGAGGGCATCTAATGCCGCGCGACCGTCTTCCACAAACTCCCCGCACTGCAAGTAATCAAGAAATTCCTCGTCTTCCGGATACAAAAGGCTCCAGGAAACAAGGAGATAAAGCTTGCTGCGATTGAGCGCTCGCTCAACGGCGGGAGAGTCTTTGATCGTCGGGATGGTAGGGATAACGGTAGCAGCGGTAGATGTTGCAGTCTGCACCGATTGTTTACTCGTCATGACAATTGTCTCCTGGATGTGGGACTCAACCCAGGCCTCACAACTCACACAACTTCTGAACCAGCACTACTTCGACCTATCACGGGCCTGCGTATGATAGGTAAAGGTCAAATGGATGTCAAGCAAGAACTCGGACCTCAAACCATCGGATTTCAGCCGGTTTATTTTTTTATTTATTTTGACTAGACATTTCAATTCTCCGCTTCAATACAGTGATTTTCCGCTTCCACCAACGCTCAGAACCCGGCGAGTTGCCGCACAGGCGTCACACGGATCGCCACGTGATCATTGACGGTATTACAGATATGTTCGCACATACCACAACCCACGCAACTCTCTGCGGATACCTCAAGCCGCATGGCCGAAAAGTCCATTGATAATGCATCCACAGGACACTTCGAAACGCAGGCATGACACCCCTGCCCGGCCGTGCACAGCCGCTGAGATACCACCGCCACACCGAGTCGAATATCAGGCATCCGATCGACCGGCAGCAACGCGTCAGTCGCACAGGCGGCAATGCAGGGAAGATCGTCACACAAGAGACAGGGCGACTGGTCGGCAAAAATCACCGGGGTCCCATCCCCGCCATGGCAGACAATCGCCCCAGGATCGCAGGCCTTGATACAATCGCCGCATTTCGTGCAGCGCTCCAAAAACAAAACTTCTTCCACAGCCCCCGGCGGCCGCAGCCAATCCGTCCGCAAGACCGGAGCCGGCGCTTCAGGCGCAGCATCGACGTGCCTAGAAAACTCCTGCGCCGCCTTGGCGACAGACATCACGGAATCTTTCAGGAAGTCCCGCCGGCCATATGAAGGGTTAGATGCCATGGTATTCGTTGATCCAGCAGATGGTCAAAACGCCTGTTCAACGAAGCCGCAGCGAGTAAACGGCCGACATGTACCCACTGCGGTACGTGAAGGCCTTGAACGATGCGGGAACGAAGATGGCAAACGTCTTCACCGCCTACACCTACATCACGCCGTCGGCCCGCAGCTTATACACTTCCACGCACCGGTCGCAGCCGCCGTACTCAATATCCCACCCGGGATGGTTCTCCCGAATGAAGTCCAAGACATACGGTTCCAGCTTGGTGCCCATATCTTCCACCCACGAATAGGTCGGGAAGCGGCAGAGCGGGCAGGGGAAGCCCGGCATCAGCATCACCTTATTTTCCGTCTCGGGAACCTCGCCCCCTTCCACATCGACCGCGCGATCCATCACGCGCAAGGTATCGGTCGACATTTCGATCAACTCGGAATGGGTGAAATACGAGATCTGCCAAAGCCCTTCAAACACTGATTTCAATTGGGGCGGCGGGATCTTCCGGTACCACGAGCGGAACTCCTTGAACCGATCCTCTTTGCTCAGCATCGGCTCCCGGCCCGCCGCACTCAACCGGCTATCGACGCTCACACTCCATAGCACGCGGTAGCGCTGCAGGATCAGCGTTTCTTCTCCGGAATTCTGTCCGACCTTCGTATCAGGGTCATAGCCGAAGACCGGGTCGAGCATGTCCGAGATGTGCATCAGCTCATGGCGGCAATAGCGGGTCAAAGCAGGATCGTAAAACCGTCGCGGGATCAGCTTAATACCCACACCTTTCATACCCTTGGCCTCAAAATCCTTGGCCAAATCCTGCTCGACCGATCCCCACTTGCGGAGAATGTCGACGCCTTCCTGATCTTCTTTCAAGACGCCCTTCACCAGCACAATCCCGACCTTATCCTTTAAGAGCGGATATTCGTTGAACGAATCCCGAATAATGTCCGAGAATCCCCACGTACCGAACAAATACTGGTACAGCTTCTTAAATTCCCCTTCCCGATCCTCAAGCATGAACTTTTCGTAGATCGGATCGGCATGCTCATGGAACTCCTTGTAGTAGGTCGGATCGCCTTCACGCTCCGTCTTCTCCACGAAAGAGTCGATGACCTCTTGCAGCAATGCGGGCTGAAATCTGATTTCCATTGGAAGCCTCGAAAGAATGGATGTGACGGGCACTCAGTGCGTTGACACCATCGGAATCGCCTGCGCGGGGGGATGCGGCGCCCCGCGCCACCTTGACTTGAACGCCGAGCATCTCTTACGATCTCTCAGCGTTGACGAGAGAAGTATACTGGCCCCAAAAGCCGATTTGCAATCAAGGGAGGGCCCGAGCCCTCCCGGTGAGTGGAGTACCCAATGCCTGAACACACGATGACGCCCCCCCTTCCCAGCGCCACCCCGGAAGCGGCCGCCCCGCAGCCGCCTATCGACTTTCTTGAGTATTGGAAAACCGATTGCCGGGAGATCAAGACGTTTCGGGGGCACTCGCACGGTGTCTGGGCGGTCGCCTTCTCGCCTGATGGGCTGACCCTGGCCAGCGGCGGAGCCGAACGCCTGGTCCGCATGTGGGATATCGAAACCGGCCGGCTCCTGCGCTCGCTCCGCGGCCATACGAATGACATCCGCGCCATCGTCTTTACCCCGGACGGACTCACCCTCGCCACCGCGAGCGAAGACCGCACCATCCGCCTGTGGAATCCGAAAACCGGCGAACCGACCAAGCTGCTGTTCACCCGATACGATCACAATGTCTGCAGCCTCTCCCTCTCGCCGGACGGCCTCATGCTCGCGCGCGGGAGCCACAATAAAGACATTAAGATCTGGGAAGTCACGACCGGCACCGAGCTGATGACGCTCCTGGGTAAAGATCAATACGACCATCACTGGTCCGTGTGCGTCGCCTTCTGCCCGGACGGCATCCATCTGGCGAGCGGCACCGACATCGGAAAAATTAAGTTGTGGGAAGTGCTCCCGAGCGGCGAAGAGAAAGTCTTACACGACGGGCACTGGCAACGCGATGCCGATGACTCCACTGAAACCCGCGGCTACTTCATTGAAGACGACGGCGGCTTCCAAAAGCCGATGGACTACTGGATCGGCGCCATGACCTTCACCCCGGACGGCAAGACCCTCATCACCGGCAGCCGCGACAAAACCATCAAGTTCTTCGAGATGCCGAAGCTGATTGAGAAGAAGGTCCTGACCGGGCACACGGCCTGGGTCAGATCCCTGGCCGTCTCGCCGGACGGGAAGGTGCTCGCCAGCGCCGGGGACGACAACACGATCAAGTTCTGGGACATCGCCGCCGGCCGACACTTCAAAACCGTGAAGGGTCATACCGCCGGCGTCCGCCAGATTACGTTCTCACCGGACGGCAAACGACTCGCCAGCGCCTCCTGGGATCGCACGATCAAGCTCTGGGAAGGCGGCGCCGAACCGACTGAGTAATCCCGCATTCGCTCGGCAGCCGGTAATTAACGGCCGGCTGCCGGGAACCCTCACAACGGCGTCTCATACTTTCTGACAAGCAACCCTCCATTCCGCATCGCCATCGCTGCCCGGCGCGACCTTGGCCCACCGCTTCGTCCCTTTGCCCTGATACACTAGGCGACCCTTGCCCATCTGCTCCGCATAGTACTTGGAGAATAAGAGGCGGCTTCGATTATTGCGGCAGTCATACTGCTTTTTCGTTTTCACCGAACGATACGAACCCCGCACAACCTGCCTGGTCACAGTGAAGTCTCTCAAAGTCCAGAGCGTCACGGTCTTGTCTCTCTGGCCGATTGTCGCCATATCCACGTAGCCGTCGTACTTGTGAGTCCCACCTACCCGCACCCACTCCGCCGAGGCAGTCCCATAAAACAGGGCTGTGGTAATCATGACGACCAGCCATCGAACCATCATGTTGCCCTCTTACACATCAGAAGAGAGACAGCTCTGCACATTCCGTCAGCGGCCATCTCAGGCTTCCTCCTCTTCCACATCCTCAACGGCCTGCCTCAAGGCGGCGACAAAGGCCTCCGGCTGCGCCAAGGCGCTCTCCGTCAATTGAAACTCAGACACCAACACGCCTGCTTTATCGACGATGACGAGGCGATAGCCTGGTTTCATTACGGTCCTTTCAGAATCACAAGAGGGAAGGCAAGCAAGTGGCGGCGCCGAGTGGGGAACCGTCAAAACGGAAACATACGGACGATCATTCGCCGGCGACCAATTCTGCCTCTAGCGGATGGCCTTTGCGAAAGCGGCTGACCCCGAGGACGCTGAAGCCAAGAACGTGCCCATCCTCGTCCACCCGTTCCATGACAGCATCGTGGGCTGTCGGTCTCATGAAACCTGCTGCCTCACGGAACTGCACTTCGAGATAGTCCGCTTCCGGATCAAACCAGACTTTTACTTTTTCGGCCATATGACTTCTCCTGGCTTGGGTCGATCAGTTAAATAGGCCGTCACCACAAACGCGTCATCTGGTGGGCACTTTACCACGACACAGAGCCATTTCCCACCAACCAGCGTTTGAGCGTAGAATTCATAGAGTAACTGCACGATATCGTCCGAACGGGACAGACGCACTTCTGCCGGCGCTTTAAGCACTCGCGCGATCTCCGTCTCCATCCCCAGCCATTTCCTGATGCCGCAGGATGTGGGCAACTCGCTCATCAGTCAGTCTGACGGATCGACCGAAGCAATCACGGATAATCTTCATCATTCACCCTAAAGACACGTCTGTCCCCACAGCAACGCCTACGCTCCGTCTTCTTCCTCAGCCTCATCTCTTGCCGAAGGGATGCCGTAGCGTTTGCACTTTTCCCATAAGGCTTTGCGGGAAAGGCCGAGGATTTTCGCCGCGGTAGTGCGGCTCCCCTCCACCCGCTCAAAGACAGAGAGGATGTAGTCTTTCTCAAAGGCTTCTCGGGCGGTCGAAAGCGCGGTGAGCGACAGTTCTTTCTTTTTGGGCTTTCCGGTTAACCCCTCATTACAAAAACCACAGGACTCTTGCGGCTCACCGCCCAGATAGGGGCAGGCCTGAAAGCCGCACAGATCGGACGGCTGAATCGGCTCCCGGTCGCGGCCCAGCGCCACGGCGCGCTCGACCATATTCTCCAGCTCGCGCACATTACCCGGATAGGAATAGCGGAGCAGCAGCTCCCGTGCCGGCTGGGAAAAACCCCGCAGCTTCTTGTTCATCTTGGTTGAACAGGACTGCAACACATGATCGGCGATGACGGTGATATCTTCCTGCCGCGCGCGCAGCGGCGGAATCACCACTTGGACGACGTTCAAACGGTAAAAGAGATCCTCCCGGAACCGGCCCCCTGCCACCTCTTTCCGCAAGTCTTTTTGCGTCGCGCAGACCAGCCGCACATCCACATCGATCGTCTGGTTACTCCCGACCCGTTCGAACTTCCGCTCCTGGAGCACACGCAACAGCTTGACCTGCACGACCGGCGAGATTTCCCCGATTTCATCCAGGAACAAGGTGCCACGATTGGCCATTTCGAACCGGCCCCGTCGTTGACGCAACGCGCCGGTGAAGGCGCCCTTTTCATGACCGAACAGCTCCGCTTCCAGCAGCGATTCTGGAAGGGCCGCACAACTCACCTTGATCAAGGGATAGTCCCGCCGCGGGCTGTTCTGATGCACGGCATTGGCCGCCAGTTCTTTTCCTGTTCCACTTTCGCCCAGGATCAGCACTGTGGAATCCGTGGCCGCGACCGTCTTGATCTTGTCCAGCACCGCCCGCATTTTCGTGTTGGATCCGAGAATACCGCCGAAACTGAACTTATCCTCCAGGATCTCCTTCAGATCCTGATTCTCTTTGCGAAGTGCGACCACGGTTCCCGCCCGTTCGACGATCAGCAACAGCTCATCCATTTTGAACGGCTTGGTAATATAGTCGAAGGCGCCGAGCTTCATCGCGCCCACGGCGGTTTCGACGGAGCCATGCGCCGTGATCACCACCACTTCGGTCTGCGCCCGCGCCTCTTTCGCTGCCTTCAGCACCGCCAGCCCGTCGGCGCCCGGCAATCGCAGATCGGTGATCACGAGATCGTATTCCCGCCGGCGCGCCTCTTCGATCCCTTCGGTTCCCGTGGCCGCGGCGCAGACGTCATGACCGACCGCTTCAAGCGCATCGACGATGGACAAGCGCATCAAGGGTTCGTCGTCGACGATCAGAATCGTAAGTGGCGTCATGAAACCCGCTCCACCGGCTGCCGCTCGCGGGAGACGGGCAACCAGAGAGTAAAGACTGTGCCTTTGCCGACTTCACTATCCACAAGAATCTTGCCTCCATGACGCTCAACAATCCCGAGACTTACCGACAAACCCAACCCCGTCCCTTCACCTTCGCGCTTGGTCGTGAAGAACGGATCAAAAATCTTCGGCAGCACCGCCGCCGGAATACCGGACCCGGTGTCTCGAATTTCCACCAGACAGATCCCCTCTTCGACCCAGGTCCGGATCGAGAGGACGCCGCCCTCTTTCATCGCCTGGACGGCATTCAAAATCAGATTCATCAAGACTTGCTCGATCATATGCCGGTCGATCATGACCGCCGGCAACCCGTTGCCTAGAGAGGACTCGAGCACAATCCGATTCGGCGCGAACAAATGGTTCGTCAGCACCAGCACCCGTTCGATCACCGTGTTGATGTCGGCCGGCGCAAACTCCGGCTGATGCTGCTGAGAGAAATCCAATAACTGCCGGACGATCTTCTGCACACGGTGCAATCCGTCTTCCATCGAGGCCAAATACTCCTCGCGCCGGGCCGGTGCGATCGTCCCCTTTCCGAGATTGTAGAGGCAGTTCAGGATGCCACCTAACGGATTGTTGATCTCGTGGGCCACTCCCGCCGCGAGCTTGCCGACGGATGCCAATTTCTCCGAATTCCTGATTTGCTGTTCCAGCTTTTTCGTGTCGGTCATATCGCGGGCGATCCCGAGGACGCCAAGAATCTCCCCGTCCACCCCGTGCAACGGCGACACACTCACCATAACAGACCGGGCCTCGCCCGTGCGGGTAACCACTTCGACTTCGTACACCTGCTTTGCGCCGATATCGAGCGTGCTCTTGAGCCGGCGCCCCCGGTGCCGCTTAGATAACAGAGATAGGTAGGGCCGGCCAATGAGGTCGTCTTTCCGGTAGCCCCAGGCTTCAATCTTACTGTTGACGTAAGTGAAGCGCTGCTCGGTGTCCAGCGTGTAAATGACATCGTTCGCATTTTCGAGCAGGTTCTCTAGATACTGCTTCGTCTCTTCGATTTCCTTCGTGCGCTCCCGGACTTTCACTTCCAGTTCATCCCGGTAAGACCGCAGCTGCCGTTCCATCCGCTTCCGGTCGGTGATGTCGCGGAGCTGCACCATAATCAACGGGGCCTCGGCGGCGCCGGTGCGAATCAGATCCATTTCAACCGGGGTCTCGACACCGGCGGCCGTGAGAACAGCGATCTCGTGGGTAGGGACCTGCCGCTGCCCTCCGGCCAATTCCATCAACAAGGCACGAACCCCCTCGCGAAACGCGGGCAGAGCAATGTCGAAGATACTGCGCCCAACGACCGACGATTCCGAATAGCCCAAGGCCTGCTCTTCCCGCTGGTTGACCGCGACGATCCTCCCGTCGCGATCCACCATGAAGACGGAGTCGGCCACAAGGTCGAAGAGCGCCTTATAGCGCGCCTGCGACGCGACCAACTGCTGCGTCCGCTCGGAGACGGCCGTTTCGAGTTTGCTCGTATATTGCTGAAGCTGCCGCTCCAACTGATGCCGCTCGGTCACGTCCCGTACGAATGCGCGCGTATGGACGATGCCGCCCCCCTCCTGATCGAACAACGCCGTGGCATGGATCTCCACGTCGATCCGACGGCCGTCCTTCGCAAGAAAGATCGTTTCAATGGTGTTGCGGCCTTTCACCATGAGCCGCTCAAGATAGCTCAGGACATGCCCCGCCTGGTCCGGCGGCACCACGTCCCAGAGCCGCATGGCCAACATTTCGTCGAGGCTGTACCCGAGTTTCTCCAGCCCGGTCTGGTTCACATGGACAAATTGCCCTGCCCGGTCCAGCTGATAAATCATTTCCGGGGAATGCTCGATCAGATCCCGATACTTTTCCTCCAACCGCCGCACTTCGAGCATCCGCTGTTCGATTTGCGTAAACGACAACTTTAGATTAGCGGCCATCTGATTGAAGGCGCCGGCCAGGTGTTCGATCTCATCCCCGGTTCGGATCTGCAAGGTCTGATCGAGCCGGCCGCTGGCGATCTCCAGAACACCGTCGTGCAAGATTTTGATCGGCCTGGCGATCCGCCGGGCCACGATCAACCCCGTGCCCACCAGCACGGCAAACACCAGCACTCCATACAGCAACACTCGGCCGACGAGACGTCCCAGAGGAGCGTAGGTCTCTTCCGGATCCTGCCGAATGACCGTCACCCATTGTTTTCCGCCCATACTGCCGGGCGCCAGGGGTTCGCTGAACCGCACCGGAGCGAATCCGATCAAGGCATTGTGGCTCCCATGGGAGTCGTCAGGCGCGATGGTCCAACCGGCCTTCTCCTGCACGATGGTCCTGACCAGTTCCGGCGTCATCGTATGCTCTTCAGGCGACAACACCGGACAAATCAAGGAAACGCCGTCGGAGTTGAAGAGCATCGCGTGGCCGGATGAGCCGATCGACACTTCGCCGATCGAATGGAACAGCGTATCGCGCCGGAGCAAAATGGTCACGGCGCCGATGACTTCCCGGCCACCGTCTTCAATGATCGGCACCGCCACGACTACGACGTGCGTTCCGAAGGCCGGATCGAAGGCGATATCGCTGACGTACGGACGGGACACTTGCGACTTCACCAGCGCCGTCCACCAGGGCGTCTTGCCGTAGAAATACTCCACCTGGGGGATCGAACTCACCACGAGGGCGCCGCGGGCGTCCGTCACCAAAATCCCGACGTAATCGGACTTCCGGATATCGTGCCAGCGGATGAGATAATTCGTGACGATGCGGTTGATGAACAGTGGGAACTCGCTGCGGGTGTCGCGCTGGCGCCAGCGCTGCTGCCAGTCTTTGATCATGGCATCGATTGCACGCTCGTCCTTCCCCTCATAGGTGCGGTTCGACTCCGTCACGGCCGTGCGGAGGAAGGGGGTGGTCCCGAGTTGCTGCGCTTCGTTGATCCCGCGCGTCACATGCATCTCGGTCCGACGCGACGCCTCGACCGCCACTTCCTTGAAGTTGGCGCCGATGGCCTCGCGGAGCGCCCGCCGTTCTTCCACGTAACTGAGCAGAAGGGAGAGACTGAGTGGCAGGAGACCCACCATCACGATCGCCGTGATGATTTTCTGCTGGAGACTGTGAGACCGACTCCAGAGTGTCATACTGATGCCCCAAGCAGCATGCGGACAGAAACCGACGGCATCCGGAATCCGGGGGGTTCGCACCTGCCGACCAACCGGCGTCGGCGCACAGGCGCGAACAACGAGCGCCCCGTTTCCGTTAGCTCCGCTTCATCATCCGTCCGCTGGCGCCCGGCCAGAGGAGAAGCAACGGACTGGCGACGAACACCGACGAATAGGTTCCGAAGATGACGCCACTCAGAAGGGCGAGCGAAAAATCATGCAAGACTTCGCCGCCGGCCAGCGTCAGCGGGATCAGCACCAGCACCACCGTCAAGCTGGTGACAATCGTGCGGCTGAGGACCTGATTCACCGCGTTGTTGATCATGCTCTCTTCCGAGTCCCGCCGCCGGATCCGCAAGTTTTCTCTGATCCGGTCGAATACCACGACGGTATCAGTCAGTGAATAACCCGCCAGCGTGAGCAACGCCGTCACCACGAGCAGGGTGATTTCTTTATCCAGCAGATAAAAGGCACCCAACACGGCGAGCACATCGTGGAACGTGGCCAGGGCGGCCGCGACGCCGAAGCGCAACTCGAACCGGGCCGCAATGTACATGATGATCCCGGCAAACGAGATGACGATCGCGATGAGCGCATCTTCCTGCAGCTTCTTCCCGATGGTCGGGCCGATTTCCGTCGACGCATCCACGACAAATTTATTATTCGGGAATTCTTTTGAGAACACCGCCATGACCCGTTCGGCCGTCTTTTCCTCAATGGTGGTCGAGGCTTTAATGCGGACGAGCAATTTATTGTCCTGTCCGAATTCCTGCAACTCCGCATTGCTCAGCCCGTTCGACTCCAGAGCCTTCCGCGCTTCCTCGATCCGAATGGCCTGGTCAAACTTCAACTGCACGGCCGTTCCGCCGGCAAAGTCGATCCCGAGATTGGCGGCCCCGCGCGAGATCTGCACCAGGGCAATCAACCCGAACAACACCATAATGCCCGAAAAGATAAACGCGATCTTGCGCTTACCCATGAAATCGAAGTTTGTTTTTCCGAGAATCTCTAACATGCTCACTCCCTTTTCGTCGTGTTCAGCTCTCAGTCTTCCGCCATCAGCATCACGGCTAAATGCTGAGCGTGTCCACTTTCTTACCTTGATTCAGCAGATCAAATACGACCTTGGTTCCGACGAAGGCCGTGAACAGATTGATCGCGATCCCCAAGCACAACGTCACGGCAAATCCTTTAATCGGACCGGTGCCGAACAAGAACAGCGCCACACCCGTGATCAACGTCGTCACGTGCGCGTCGATGATCGTGAGCAGCGCCTTGTCATAGCCGCCGTCCACCGCCAGGCGCACGGCTTTTCCTGCCCGCAATTCTTCGCGAATGCGCTCGAAGATCAGCACATTGGAGTCCACGCCCATCCCGATGGTCAGCACAATGCCCGCGATGCCCGGCAACGTCAGCGTGGCGTTCAAGGCCGAAAGCGCTCCGAGCAAACAGATCAGGTTGAGCAAGAGCGCGAAATCGGCGATCACTCCGGACAAGCGGTAATACACGATCATAAACACCACCACCAGCAGTCCGGCGATGAAGGTGGATTTCATACCCTGATCGATGGAATCCTGTCCAAGCGACGGCCCGACGGTGAGGTCTTGAATGATCTTCAATGGAGCCGGCAATGCGCCGGCGCGAAGGACGATGGCCAAATCGTTGGCCTCCTGCGTGCTGAACGTCCCGGTGATCTGAGCCCGTCCGCCGGAGATCCGGTCCTGAATCACCGGCGCGGAATAGATCGTGTTGTCGAGCACGACGGCCATGCGCTTCTTGATGTTCTCACCGGTGATCCGCTCAAACTCCCGACCGCCTTTGCCGTCAAAGGTAATAGAGACATAGGGGTCGTTGAACTCTCCGATGGAGACCCGCGCGTCGCTCAAGACATCGCCCGTCAGCATCACCCGTTTCTTCACGAGGTACGGCGTCCGGAATTCCCGGCCGGTGTCTTTGTCGACTTGGTGCTCGAACAGGATCTGATCGCCCTCCGGCACCTTGCCCTGGAACTGCGCCAAGACTTCGGCCTCTTTTTCCTTCGGGATGCGGGCAGGGAAATCCATCTTCATCTGATTGTCTTCGTCGAGCATCTTGAACTCGAGCAAGGCGGTTTCCTTGATGAGATCCTTCGCCCGCTTCGGCTCTTTGACACCCGGCAATTGCACGACAATCTGCTTCAATCCCTGACGCTGTACCAGCGGCTCGGACACGCCGAACTGGTCGATCCGGTTCCGAATCGTTTCGAGCGCCTGATTGATCGCCGAATCCTTGATCCGCTTGATCTCCGTCTCGCGCAACTCCCAGACCAGACTGTTGGCCGACCCCGCGGCATCCACTTCAAAGAACGTGGGATACTCATCCACGAGCTTCTGGATCTGCGCTTTCAGCTCGGCGTTGGCAAACTGAATAGTGACCTGATTCGCGGCGGTCCGTTTCACCGATTCAGCCGGCAGCTTCTTGTCGACCAAGACATCCTGCAACGATGCGACCGACCGCTCGACGGCGATCTCGACCGCCCGGTCTTCATCGACCTCCATCACCATGTGAATGCCGCCCTGGAGATCCAACCCCAGCGTAATGCCCTTATCCGGCAGAATCTTCCGCGCCCAGTCGGGCAAGACCTGATACAACGGCTTGTACGACGGCAGGAAGAACACCACCGACAGCACAACCACCAGTGCAAGCAATGCAAACCGTCCACCAACTTTTTTCATGTCTCTGCCACCCTCTCTTGCAGAATGCTGAAACAGCCCGCCAGCGTCGTTCTCGCCGCGCTCAGAGGCTCACCGTACCGCCGCGTACGCCTCGCCTTTTCGCTTGCTGCGGCCTTGCCGGGCAGCCTGTTTGAGCATTCTCGTGTGATTAACGTCGTCCGGCTACTCTTTGTCGTCGTCTTCCGCCCGTATTTTCGCGATATGCTCTTTCTGAATCTTGACCTTGGTATTGTCGGCAATCTGCAGCGTCACCGTCTCTTTCCCGAGATTCGTGATGGTCCCCCAGAAGCCCGACGCCGTGATGACCTTGTCCCCCTTCTTCAGATCGTCGAGCATCGCCTTTTGCTGCTTTTGCCGCTTCTGCTGCGGCAGGATCAGCAGGAAATAGAAAATCACAAAGATCAGGACAAACGGCACCAACGAGAGCAGCGAACTCGATGTGCTCCCGCCGACCCCGGGCCCCTCAGCCCACGCCACCGACGCCATCGCGACCATCATCATAACTCTGGCCCCCCTTACGCTAGTCGAGGCCGGCCCGCGGTTCCTGCGCGGCGATTGCTGTCTCGCCGCCGGTCCGCTCGGCTTCCGCCCGCGCGCGATAAAACTCCTCGCGCATTGTGAGAAATGTCCCTCGCTCGATCGACGAGCGCACCCGTTGCATCAGATCAGCAAAATACCAGAGGTTGTGAATCGTATTCAGTCGCGATCCGAGCATCTCCTTCACGTTGAAGAGGTGATGCAGATAGGCGCGCGAATAGCGTTTGCATACCGGACAGCCGCAGTCGGGATCGATCGGCCGTTCGTCCTGTTTGAATTGCGCCTGCTTGATGGATACACGGCCGAACCCCGTAAAGAGCCATCCGGTCCGCCCATGGCGGGACGGCACCACGCAATCAAACATATCGACCCCGCGAGCCACCCCTTCGATGAGGTCCTCCGGAAGGCCCACCCCCATCAGATAGCGCGGCTTGGACTCCGGCAGTTCCGGAGCGGTCACATCCAACATCGCATACATATCGGCCTTGCTCTCCCCGACGGACAGTCCACCGATGGCATAGCCTTCAAAATCCAGCGCCACCAGCTCCTGGGCCGACTGTCTCCTGAGATCGGCTTCCAGCCCGCCCTGGACAATGCCGAAGAGCGCCTGATCGTTCCGCCGCCGGCTCGCCTGACAGCGTTTCGCCCACGATGTCGTCCGCCGCAAACCCTCCAGAATCGCCGCGCGCGACGCCGGCAGGGCGACACATTGATCGAACGCCATGATGATATCGGCGCCGAGCGCCTCTTCGATTTCGATCGCCGTTTCGGGCGTGATGAAATGCGTCGAGCCGTCGATGTGCGACTGAAACGTCACGCCCTCATCGGTGATCTTGCAGAGTTTCGCCAAGCTAAAAATCTGAAACCCGCCGCTATCGGTCAGGATCGCGCCAGGCCATCCGGTAAATGCGTGCAACCCG
The DNA here is from genome assembly GCA_030692565.1 of Nitrospira sp. Lineage (NCBI taxonomy): Bacteria > Pseudomonadati > Nitrospirota > Nitrospiria > Nitrospirales > Nitrospiraceae > Nitrospira > Nitrospira sp. The sequence continues at coordinate 38,966 of JAUYAO010000001.1, read as the reverse complement.
CCCAACTCCGCCACAATTTTATGCCCGGGCCGCAAGTAGAGATGGTACGCATTATTCAGCATGAGCCTGAACCCGAGATCGTGAAGATCCTCGGGCTCCAGCCCTTTCACCGGCCCCAACGACCCCACCGGCATGAACGTGGGCGTGTCGATGACGGCCCGGGCGGTACGGAGCTGTCCCAGCCGCCCCTTGGTCTGTCGGTCCTGCTGTTTGATCGTGAACTGCATCATCGTGCGAGTACGTTCCGTTACATCTGCTCGGGAGCTGAAATCCCCAGGACGGACAATCCGTTTTTCACGACCTGCTGTACAGCCCGCATCAACACCAACCGAGCTGCCGTCGTCTTAGGAGATATCTCCTCCGCCACGGGCGCGTCGCCGGTCTCCAGATCGGCCGCCGGAGGAAGAATCCGATGCTTGTTGTAAAAAGTGTGCAGCAGGGCCGCGAGCTGCTGAAGATAGTAGGTCAGGCGATGCGGCTCAAACGCCAGCGCGCTCGCCTCCAACACTTCAGGAAACATCGAGAGCTTCCGGATCAAGGCAAGCTCGTCGGGATCGGTCAGCACCGTCAGATCGGCTTCCGCCGCCGTCGGGCAGGCAATTCCACGCGCCGCGGCCACCCGCCAGAGGCTCGCAATCCTGGCATGGACATACTGCACGTAATAGACGGGGTTGTCCGAGGACCGCTGCTTGGCCAGCTCCAAATCAAAATCCAAATGCGTGTTCGAATCCCGCATCAGAAAGAAGAACATGGCGGCATCGACACCCACCTCGTCGATTACCTCGCGCATCGTAATGAATTCGCCGGAGCGTTTCGACATTTTGACTTCGACGCCGCCTCGCAACAACTTCACAAGTTGCACCAGCACGACCTGTAGCCGCTCTTTCGGATGCCCGTACGCTTGAATGACCCCCTGCATGCGCGGGATATATCCGTGGTGATCGGCGCCCCAGACGTCGATCAACAGGTCATAGCCCCGCTGGAGCTTGTCGCGATGGTACGCGATGTCGGAAGCGAGGTAGGTACATTCGCCGTCCTTTTTGCGGACGACGCGATCCTTTTCATCACCGAATCGGGACGACCGAAACCACCAGGCCCCGTCCTCCTCAAATAAGAGGTCCTGACTCTTTAGTTCTGCAAAGGCCCGCTCGACGGCGCCGGACTCAATGAGCGAGGCTTCGCTGAACCAGGACTCAAACTCAATGCCTAATGTCGATAGATCTTCACGAATGCGCTGCAGCAGGGTCCGATAGGCCAGATCACGACAGCGTTGCTCGGCCTCCACCGGAGACATCGTCGCCAGCGTCGCCCCATCTGACTCCTGAATCTGTTCAGCCGCAAGACGGATATACTCGCCGTGGTAACCGTCTTCCGGAAACGTGACAGGCTTTCCCGCAAACTCCTGCAACCGTGCATACACAGAGGCACCCAGGAGTTTCATCTGTCGGCCGGCGTCATTGATGTAGTATTCACTGACCACGTCGTATCCGACCGCTCTCAGCAGCCGGGCCAATGCTTGACCAACCGCGGCGCCTCGCCCATGCCCCACATGAAGCGGCCCGGTGGGATTGGCACTGACATATTCGACCAACACGCGCTTCCCGACTCCGACCACCGACGTGCCGTAGGCCGCGCCTTTCCGCTCGATGTCCCGCAAAACTTCTAACCAGATGGCAGGCTTGACGGTCAGGTTGAGAAAACCTGGCCGAACGATCTCAACTCGCTCGAACAATTGATCGCGGGTCAACAGATTATCGGCAATGATCTGAGCAATGTCATGGGGTGCGCGTTTCTCTGAGGCAGCCAGAGACATGGCAACAGTGGTGGCAAGGTCACCCCACTCCGGACGCTTGGGCGCATCCAGGGTGACGGTAGGCCAGGACTCGATTTTCAACTGCCCCTTCGCCTTTGCGTCAGAGAGAGCTCCCTGGACCGCATTCGCCACCTGTTCCTGCACGAGCCCCTGCGTCACGAAATCTCCTAAGTCCTTAGAGAAGAAAGAGAAAAACAATTTTGCACTGTAGCATATGGTACATAGTGTGACAAGGTGAGGCGTCAGGAATTTGTTACCCGACGGTAGCGAAAATCGACGGTATCAAGCGCCTCGAAAACCTTCTCCGGCATCACATTCAGACAAGACTTTTCCGCACAGGCTCGCACCGCGTCCCAGCCTACGCACAAGCAGCCTCCCCCCCTCACGACAGTCACTTGTTCTCCGCGCGGAGCCCATTGCCGCTCATCGGTGGGCCCGAACATCGCCACCGTCGGCACGCCCAGGAGGGCAGCCAGGTGGGTCACGCCAGAATCGTGGCCGATATACCCCTGTGCCTGCGCAAGGATCGCGGCAAGCATCGTGATGGACGGAGGGCGAAGCATCAACATTCCCGGAAGACCCAGTGCCTGGATGGCGGCCTCGGCTTGCGCATCAGCAGGCCCTAGCACCATCACAGGTAAGAACCGCCTCGCCTGACATCCCCGAATAAGCATGCCCCACGTCTCCGCTCGCACACACTTGTGCGTGCTTCCGCTTCCCGGGTGGCACATGATCAGAGGCGCCGTTTGTTCGATCCCGACGGCACGAAGTGCGTCCATCCCCGCCTGCAGCACCTGATCAGGAAGCCGGAGACGGATGGAAGGGTTCGCACCGACCGGAAATTCCCCCTTCAGCGTCTCCAGAAACCGATCACTTTGGTGATGCCCTCCGGCATCAGCCGGCGATTGCAACATCACACGTGGAACCCCCAACTCCTGGAGCCCACGCCGGATCGAACCATCCCGATCACTCAGCCATCCAACCACAAGATCGCATCGTCTCAAGAAATCATGCGGTAGATCTGAAATCTGCACCCTTCCGGAAAACAGCGCGCTGAACCGGCTTGATTCGATCGGCAACGATTGATCGATCACCCCGCACTGACCCAGTAGATGCCCTACGTCAGACCCCGCGAGCAGGATCATCTTGTGTTGCGGGAAGGCGCTCCGCAGGACGGCCATTGCACCAATCGACAGCAGCACATCACCCAGTCCCCCAGGATGAATCACCAGAATCGTGCGCTGGGAGGCGGGCATTATCGAGTCAATGAACGGTTACGAAGTGCGGCTCTCGCCGCGTCAAGATCAGCCGGCGTGTTCACATTCTGAAACGATCGGGCGAGGGCATCACGCTCGCCCCACTCGTCGGGCAAAACGACGGTTGTGTGGAGTGAGGGCTCTGAGACAATCTGCTGGATCTTCAGCGCATGCGTGGTGGCCATGCGCTCCAGGACAGGCAATGCGCGTTTACTATAGAGCGCGTGAAGAGGTTGCAGCCCGGTCGGCAAACGGGCCATCACAATGTCTGCTGCAGGATCGCGATCGACAAACCAGCGGATCATGTCGGGATTCAGAAACGGCATATCACAGGCCACGACGAAGACACGCTGCCCCGAGGCCTTTACCAAACCGGTGTAGAGGCCGCCGAGACTCCCACAATCTGCAATGAGATCTCTGTGAACGAGGCATCCGGAGACTGTGAGCGGCGGACTATCCTGCGCAATAATCACGAGCACCTCAGGAAAGAGCTGAGCCATCACCGAGGTCGTTCGCGTCAATAACGTCTCCTCCCCGACCAGTAGGAAACGCTTATCCTCCCCCATCCGCCGACTCTTGCCGCCGGCCAGCACGACTCCCGTGACATTCATACAGATCTACCGCTTCATGGCGTGAAAACACGAAGGGGGTGGGTTTCCCCACCCCCTTCATTCGCTGCTCAGCCACTCACGTACAGAGTGCGCTTAGAGCGTCTTGCCCTTCCGCTTGTTTGCGCGGCGCGTCAGGACCCATGCTTCCAACAGCACGATCCCGCCGGCAATGACGAACGGATAGATATACACTTCACGGGGCGTCGGCGGCTGCATGAACGTGTAGTAGAAAGCCGAGACGGCCATCTTGCGTCCTGCATCACCGTTATGACCATCCCAGGCAAAGAACACGGTCGGGATGTATTTCCCCATTTCGAACAGCGTGTCTTCGTCATAATCCTGGTCCTTCTTGTTCCCGACTGGACGCTGAATCATGACGTACCAACGACCGTTCTTCCATTCAGACTTGAGAACCTTCAGATTCTCTTCATAGCTATCGCGCTCTTCGAAATCCTTATCCCAGCCGGTTCCCTTGAATGCCCGGAGAGATCCGTCAGCTTCCCACTTCACAATATCCACCGGATATTGCTCATTGCTTCCAAAGAGGTACCGCGGCTTAATCGGGGCGGGAAGATCCTGCCACTTGACCGGCGTTTCGATCGCGACCGCGTCATTGTAGACCGCGTAGTTGTTTTGATGCGCCGCGATGGATCCTTCTTCACCGGTCTTCGGATCCTGCTCCTTCACATCGATGTTCACCTGAGTCGGAGCCCAGGGCAATTTCCCTTCGGCCACACTCTTGGTACGATCGTCCCACTCGATCAAATACACAATCGACTTTTCGTTATACAGTGACCGAACCCAGAGATCATCGATCCGGTTCACGAAGTTACGCGGCTTATGCGTGATCTGACCACCCATGGCGATAAGGCGCTTCTGGGTTTTCTGCCAGGCTTCGTTCTCCATATCCGTGGGGATCTCACCTTCCACCGGATTCGATGGAAGCACGAAGTTGACTTTCGGCTTATCTGTCTGTGGATCAATTGAGAGCGAATTCCCTTCAGCATCTCTTTCGCACAACGAATTCACGAAGTTGGCAATGTCCCAGCGATCATCGACTGAGGTGCTGTCGGCAAATGACGGCATCGGCGTACCGTTGACTCCGGTCGAGAAGGTCCGGAAAATGTTTTTCACATTGTACGGATCCTGCCGGCTTCCACGGAAATTCCAGCACTTGTGCCAATTGGCAGGCTGGATCGAGAAACCCCAGTCATCCTTCAGATTGAAGGCGTTACCATCGCCACGGCCTTCCATGCCATGACATTCCACGCACTTCTTTTCAACGATCAGCTCGGATCCCCTCTTCTTGCTTTCCTCTGTCGCCTCTTTCGGCTTCAATTCTGCCATTTGAAGAATCGTCTGGGATTCTGACTGCTTATCGGTGAACTTCCGATCCTTCACCAACTGCGTGGTGACGAACGACAACACTTGAAGACGCTGCTCTTCGGTCAAGATACCTTCCCAAGAAGGCATCGCAGAACCTGGCAATCCATGGGTAACCGTCTCAAAAAGATCGTTTTGCCCAGGAGTCGGCTTTTTGGCATCGAACAACGGCAATTCACCGCTGGCAGTATGCCGGATCTTGAAAGTCCCCTGGTTGAAGTTGCGGGGACGCGGCCAGAGTCGGTCGGCGCCGGGCCCGTCGCCGGCTCCATCCACTCCATGACACCAGACGCACTTGGTAAAGTAGACGCGCTTCCCGGCTTCGATCATGTCTGCAGCCGGCTCTGGCGCCAGTTCACCCTTCTTAAACCCCTGCGGAACTTCCTCGGCAGATGCCGAGAGGACCAGAGGGCCGGCAGAGAAAAGCGCCAGTCCAAAGGCCGAGGCAAGGACGATCCCTGCTTTTTTGCCCATCGACGTATTCATCATTTTTTTCCTCATGTCGTAATCCAGGGTTATCCGTTATGCCAGTGGACTTTTAGTCCCAGGTCCTGGGGTAGTAACCCGTATGCCAATACTCAAACAAAATGACCTTCCAGATCTCGTCGACAGTCAAATGCTGTTCCCATGGCGGCATCACTGAGGCCCAGGGGAAACCTTCGTTCGGCAGTCCAATACCACCCTTGGCGACGCGCCAGAAAATGAAGGTCTCCTGGAGCTGAGCGATTGTGCCTGGATCAGTAAAGTTCGCAGGAATCGGGTTGAACGCAAAGGCATGTAGGCCACGACCATTCAAATTGTCACCGTGGCAGAAGTGACAGTTCTGGAAAAAGATTTCTCCGCCTTCCTTCACATACTTCAAGTAACCCTGATTCTTTTCATCAAACGGATTGGCGTTAGGGGCCATCAAACGCCCCATGCCCTGTTCAACGATCAGCTTGTTGCTATATTCCTGGTCAAACTTCCCTTCCGGGTTGACACGGTACGGATTCTGGGAGGTCTGGAGGGTATAGGTCTTACCATGAACTTTCGTGCTGGCCGGAGGCGCCGGATGCACCGTGCGCAACTCAACCGGCTCTTCCGACTTTGGCCTCATCGCATTGAAGGAGGTGAAACCAACAAGAACTGGAATCAGAACGAGATACGCGTATCGGAGCATCTTGTTCGCTCCACTCTGGGCATCGAGGACGTTCATGATCGGCTGCTTAAACTTCTTCCAGTCATCCTCGTTCGCGGATACCCACATAAAGACCGCGACGAGAGACACCGTCCCATACATGGCCCGAACGCTGAACGGGATGGGCGGATAGACGCGGAACTTCAAATAGAGCAACACAAACGCCCAGAACCCGATTCCCTGCCAGAACCGGGGAACCGCCATACCCATTGAACTGAGCATGTAGCTCAATCCGGTAAAGCCGGCTACGAAGCAGGCGACCTCAAGCAACATTTGGATTGGCATGTAGCCTTCGACTAAACGGACGGTATTCGACGGGACGACGTCGAGGATCATCCCGACTAGCAGGAGGAGCGCAATAGCTCCTACCAGCGCGCCGACTGACATCAATGCTTTCATGAGTTCACTCCCTTTGGTCTAAAAAGATTCACAGCTCAGTTACGAAATCTTTGGAGGCTCTTTTCCCTCGTAGACTTGCGAGAGATAATCCACAATCTTCTTGAGCGCTCCCGCACTGAGTTTCTGACCAAACACCTTGGGCATCGTATTGTCCGGGAATGGCTTCACCACATAGGCACTCGGTGACACGATCGACTCCATAATGTAGTCGGATGTCGACTTGGCCGTCCCCTTATAATCCTTATCCTTGATACGAGTAGGCGCGTTCGTTCCCTCAACCAGCTTGGGACCGATCGTACCGTTGGCGCCAGGAATGCCAGGAATCGTATGGCAAGACACGCACTGCGCCTTCGCAAGAATCTGATCGACAGGCTCGGTGCCGTCAGCCATGAGAGCACTGGGTGGACCGGTCTTTTCTTCCGTCTTTTTCGGCCGATCCGCTTCAGGGATAAACTTCTCGTACGACTTCACGATCTCGTCGAAGGATGGAGCATCTCGGCCTTCACGAACATACAGCCAGGTATCAACAGCTGCAAGCTCATCCAGGCTGAGCGATATCGGCGGTTTGTGAATCGCCGGCATCGGGCTTTCCTTGTCATTGGTTCCCTTTACGCCAAAGCCAGACACCACGTAACAGTTTGGACAAGCGTGCGATTCAGCAATATACTCCTGACCATTTTCTGCGGTACCGGATCCAGGGAACGCTTCCTTTTGAGCATAGTCACGCTTGGCGGCATTGCCCTTCGAATATTTCGGATCTTCAAGACGCTCTTTGCCAGCGCGCTCTGGCAGACCGCTCAGATTGGGCGCACGTTCACCCAACATTCCAGCATGGAATGCATGACAGAGCGGACACTGGCCCTTGCCGATAGCACCCTGCTCTTTATTCTTCCCAACTCCACCGAAAATAATTTTCTCGCCTTCATCGGCCAGCTGCTGCGCCGTCATACCGCTATACTCAAGCTTCTCTTCCTTCGGAGGGAAACCACCTTCGACCTGCGGCAACCAGTTTCCATAACCTGAAAGAAAGGCGGCCACGAAGAACATGAGTCCGCCGATTTTCAGCAAAGCCCCAAAGTTCGGGAAATAGACCGCCACCATGAAAGCGGCCACGGTAATCATGACGAGCGACACCGGCATGAGCCGGTTCTCGCCGTAGAAGCTCCCCGTGTAGTTTACGATCGCAACAAACAAGAGAAACGTCGCCGCCATCCCAATGATCGTCTTGAGCGTGGCCCGCTTCTTCGCAACGGGATCACTGATGGAGAATTGAAAATACACTAAGAGGCCGGCCAGCAACGCCAGTGCCGGCCACCCCATCTCTAGCGCTTGATTAATCAAATCGCCCACGGTTTTAACCTCCTGCGGCTACACCGGGGGAAGGCGCTTGCATGGCCTTCCCCCTGAGCCAGTTGCTCAATAAGATGGTTAGTGGCTACCTGCCGGCTGAGGCGCACTACCGGGAACCCCCGCCTTCGCATCAACTGGCGCCTTCTTTGCCGCTAAACTGCCAAGCCAGAACACAAAGAGAATGCTGATCCAGAAGAACAAGACGTTGAAGGAAATCATGTTCGCGGCAAAACCGACCGTGTGCGTGTAGGCCCACGGTGAATTGTCTCGCATGATTTCATTCACGTGCCAGAAGAGACGGACCGATGAGCGAATATAGCCCATCAAGCCCATCATCCAGGTAAATGCGGTCGCCAACATGATCAGAGCGTACTGCGAGCGGGCAGAAATCTTACCCCACTCGATCGGCCCCATCTGTTTGGCACCCTTCATCATGACGCTGTTTAACGCAAACATGAAGAAGAGACAGGAGAGCGTGGTCGCCACCTGCGGGACAGACAATCCAACTCGAACGTTAGCCGGGATGTAGTATCCGTAAATCGCCAACCCAATAATATTGATGTAGGCGATGAAGAAGAAGCATCCCATGAAGATGTTCCCAAATTTCGACCAAGAGACGGTCGAAACCTTATTGCCCCGCATGTACCAGACGAAACTCAGCACCGTGGTGGTGATAATGACGTTGATGCCGCCGTTCTTCGCGGACATGACGCCGTAGTTACCCAACACCGGGTGCTGCTGTCCGCCCATGGCCTTCAACTCCGCCGGAGTCATGACCATCGTGTGCGGCGTAATAAAGACCAAGTACCCGCAAGCGAGAATAAACACCAGATACTTGATGTAGCGTTGATACTTCTCTGCCCCGCGCATCCGCCCCATCGCCTGCCACAAATAGTAATTTGTGCTCAGGAACAAGATGCCGATCATGGTTGCCTGAATAATGAAGAGCCAGGCCAGCAATCCACCCATGAGCGTGATGCCCATCTGCTGGCGATACGCATAGACTTCGCGCATGAGCCAGTAGCCGGCAAACGGCAACGGGATCAAGAACGCGACACCGAGCGCCATCGCGATGTAACCCATCCAATCATAGTGGGCGCGATCCTCTTCGGTCTTTGCAGCCAGGAACTTATACGCCGCGTAAGCCGCAACTACACCACCACCGAAGGCCATGTTCCCGAGGATGCGATGCAAGTTCAGAGGATTCCAGAGAGCGGTATGAATCACATGCCAGATGTTTCCGAGGAACCGCCCCTGCTCGTCAACACCGGCCGGCGACATCATGAATCCGATCCACGAGTTCGCCAGGAACATGAGCAAGGTCCCGATGACATTCAATACCACCGACATGCTCAGATGGATCCACTTCAGGAACCCCTCCTTCATCTTGTCCCAACCATAGTAGTAGATGTAGAGGGTGCCGCTCTCAGCCACAAACATCAACGCGTAGATGTGCATCACCGGGCGGAAAATGCTGGACAGATAACCAAAAAACGCAGGATAGAGGGTTAGGAAGGTGAAGATCAGGATACCGCCGAGAACGGCCGTCAGCGAGTACGCCGTCAGGCTGATCTTAATAAAGTCATAGGCGAGCTGATCATAGCGCTTCGCCAACGCCTTATCCTTCGTCACCACCCCCATAAATTCGACGACCATGCAGAAAATCGGAACGGCGAGCACGAAGCTGCCGTAGTAGAGATGCTGCTGGTTCGCGAACCAGAGGAGCACGCGGCTCTCGAAGTTATACCGGGGATAATCCCTCGGGCCGTCAACCGTCTTCGGGGCAGGCGCGCCAACCACGATGCCTTCCGTCTTATAATAGACGTCACGCCCCTTCTCAGCCTTTGCATCCTCCTTCTTTGCCGCGTCAGGCGCATCCGCACCGATTGCCAGTGACGGAAGCGACACCACCACAGGAAACAGGAGGAGGCCAACCATCGCGCAGAGCGCCATGATTGAGAACACTTTCTTCCGGGTTACAAGACCCATGGGATACCTCCTTAATGCATTACGAAAAAGATTCACCACAAACCCTAAAAATCCAACACAGAGCCAAACTACTTGCGGAACATGTACCAGAAGTCCAGGCCCTGCATATCCATCAGAAAATGGTCAACCATCAGGAAGTATCCTACGCAGATCGCCACAGAGATAATCCCATACAGAATATTCTGCCCCATCATCTCCTCCTCATCAGATCGATCAAAGTTTCACAAACGTCATAGTCGCAGCGGCCCTGAACTAGCAGGGGCACTGAATACCAGCAAACCAATAGAAAAACCACAGACCCACCGCGCAAGTGATGTAGAAAATCATCTTGCCGACCTTAACCATCAAATCGCTGTCCGCTGTTGCCGTCGCCATCTTGCCTCCCCTTCCATGCTCGAAATAGTGAGTGAAGTCTGCGAATTCCTTGACACCCCAAAACCTGTGTGTTATTCAAAATTCCTTAGCTGGCGGCCATAACAACACAAGGAAACCCATGACAAAAAACTCAAAAATTTTCGACATTATAGTTTTGGCAGGTATGGTTGTCAATATCATTTTGGCCGTGTTTCTGATTCTCTACTACTTTGATTTTCTATAGATTTCTCGCTGTGATTCGTCGTCTCACCCACGCCATTTTCCACTGACATCGCGCACCGAAATCCGATCGTTTCATCACGAAAATCCGGGACCATTTTGCTTCGACTGGTGAGGCGAAGATCGCCCCCAGTCGTCGTATACGCACCCCCTCGCATCGTTCGATAGACGCCATACTCCGGACTTGGCGGATTTCGGTCTGGCGATTCCTTGTAATACCCTTCTGCATACCAATCCTGAACCCATTCCATGACATTTCCCGCCCCATCCATGACACCGTAGGGACTCATGTCTGCCTTGAATGATCCCGCAGGAGCACTCGCCTCGAATCCATCGTTGACTCGCGCCCAGTTGGCCCCATCAGGCTGCTCGGAATTTCCCCAGGGCCACAGACGACCATCTGTACCCCGCATGGCTTTTTCCCATTCAGCCTCTGTAGGCAGCCGCCTGCTCTTCCACTGACAGTAGGCCACAGCATCGTCCCATGACACATAGATAGCAGGCTGATTGGGGCCGCGCATTTTGGAAACATTCTTGGCGTAGCGTGACGGAGGCCCCGCCTTCCGGTGACCGGCGGCCGCGGCAAACTGCCCATACTGCGAATTGGTCACTTCATAGCGGTCGATTTGAAATGCATCAAGGAAGATCTCCCTGGGCGGCCCTTCGTCAAGCCCGCCTGCATCCGTCCCACGCAGAAAGGTCCCGGCAGGTATCAAGATCATCTCTTCATCTATCGGTGTTTCAGTTGCAGCAGGCACGTCGCCAGGCTGCACCGAAACCTGGGAACCGGGATCACTCTCTTCGAAGGGAGTCGTGGTTGTCCCACGAAGGATGGCAATAATCGGCATGGCCGCGAACAGCAGAACCACGATAAGAAACACGACCTTGAATCTGGTTTCCAGCATGACCGCTACTGACCGGCCGCGTCGCCGCTCGGCTCTAAATCGCTGGCGCAACGAATTCCGATCGTGATGTCATTCCGCCAATGCTTGGCTGCGAAACGCTTGGAGAGCCTGGCGTTTTGCTCGGTTTCTCTCCAGGATCCACCACGTACCACTTTCAGATCACCTTCATCGGGCCCTTTCGGGTCACGATAACCACCCTTTTTATAGTAATGCTCATCGTACGTATCCGCGACCCATTCGGCGACATTGCCTGTCATATCGTGCAATCCATAGGGACTCCGGCCGGCTTCAAATGAACCGGGAGGCGCCAGATACTTGTATCCATCCTCAGGCCCATCCACATTGGCCACACCATTCATGAACTTGTCGCCCCAAGGGTATTTCCGTTTCCCCTCACCCCGCCCGGCCTTCTCCCATTCAGCCTCTGTCGGCAATCGCTTACCGGCCCACTTGCAATAGGCGACCGCATCGTCCCAGGAAACGCTCATCGCCGCCAGCTCAGGCTTTAAGACTTTCGACTGGTCGTCTTCGAATACTTCAATCCTCGGGAGCTGACGCTTGGTCATCTTGGCAAAACGCAGGTACTCATCCTGCGTCACTTCGTATCGATCGATAAAGAACCCTTTCAAGAACACCTGTCGCTCAGGCGCCTCATCCGGATCCCCATCGCTACTCCCCATCGTAAACGGCCCCGCCGGCACCTGCACCATCTCGCGCCCTTCATCGCCGATTCTCGTCTTATACATCGAGAAATCCTGCGCAACCGCCTTCGCCGCGACCGGGCGGGATTCCGTCTGGATACTCATGGCTAATTCCCGCATCTGCTTGGCCTTATACGACTCGTAGACTAGCCCTGCGATCAGGAGAATGAATGACCCGAAGACAAAGACGATTGACCCGATCAGTACACCCCTGTTTTCCATAAGTCTCCACGCACCCGGATAAATCTGACATGACCCCTATCGGCGAGCGTCCTGAGTCACCTCTTCAACGGACGCACCCGCCGCTTCGGCCTTGCGGGCCGCGCGCATATCCAACAACATCGAGACCTGAACTCCGAGAAATCCGCCCATGGCCGCCCCGGCACCGGCCCCATACGAGATCCGTTCCGGTCCGGCCAATAGCCAGGCCAGCAAACCGCCCAGGACTGTTCCAACTAAAATACTGATCAGAAACCGTCGCCCCCCGAGGAACCCTACGACACCCCCCATTACAAGCCCGATCCCAATCGCCGACGGTATGAATTCATTGCCCATGATGAGACCGATGAGCGTTCCCACGGTTCCCATCACCACCACACCGAACACGATGTCCACGAGCTTTCTGATGGGAAGCCCCTGATCTCCAGCCTCAGTCATGGCAACTGCGACTCCCTCCGTTACTTGGCAGGACCGGCCACCAACGAGCCAAAATCAATCTCCACTCCAGGCGCAGCAATAATCGAAATCCCCCAGGCCTTGGGCGCCGGCTCATGTTGATGAATGCGCTTGAAGTCTTCATACACGTTCACCCGCTCTTCAAACCACTGACCGACCTCTTTGGTCCCGCTTTGCATGACGATCTCAGATCCGCTGAACATCCCGCCTTCCGTCAAGGTACCTTCTGGTTTTGTCCCGCTCCAGACGTACTTCGTGAACACGGGAATAAACATGAGATCGGTATCCAGCGAGGCATAGATCGCCGCGATCTGATCCGTCCCGGCAGGGGCCTTGATCAGACGCCAGCGCCAGGTGAGCACGGGATAGGCTTTGGGATCCCAGTCGATCTTCTTTTTCTTGATCCGTTGTCCGGCATCTTTAGCCGACAAAAAATTCACCCCGTTTTCAGTCTGAACTTTATAGGCTTCGCGGCCCTTGGAATGGCTCCGCTGGTTTTCGTGATCCCAGGACGAGGGGAAACCATCCGCTTCTTTTCCTTGAAAGTCTTCCAGCACCAACACTTGACCTTCTGCATAGACGGACTCAGTGGTGACGGTTCCGACATACAACGCCATACTCGCCAGAGCCACTGCACTCCATACCATCCGACCATTCATAGACGTTCCGACCCTTTCTTTAGGATGAGGCTTCTTGCGAAGAGGAGGGAGCCAACCCCGGCACCGGCTCCTCGAAAAACTCTTCCCCCATTACCGGCTGCTGTTCGCGCTGACACATCCAAAAGAGCGCGAACACCGCTCCCCAAAACACCACCATGTTTAGCGTGACCATTTTCGCAGCAAACTCAAGATCGGGAGTAAACGCCCAGGGAGAGACATCGGCCATCAGCTCGCTGACGTGCCAGGACAGGCGCCCGGACGATCGAATGTAGCCCATCAACCCCATCACCCAGGTGAACGCCGCGGCCAAACCGAAGAGCCCCACCATGCCGCGCACCGAAATCTTCCCCCATTGCACGGGGCCGTGCACCACCGAGCCCCGGAGCATGAGACGGTTGATCACGACACCTGCCAGAATCACCGTCAACGTCGTAAAGGCTTGGGGCGAAGACAATCCCACGCGGATCTTCGCGGGCAAATAGAAGCCGTAGATCGACAGCCAGATCACATTCACGAGACCCACCGTGTACAAGGTCCCGATCAGAAGATTCCCTGTCTTCACCCAGGACACCGTCATCGTTCGATTGGCACGCCGATAGTAGAGAAAGCTGAGCGCCGTGATGAGAATCATCACATTGACTGCGCCGTTCTTTGCTGACATAACCCCGTAATTCCCGACCACCGGATGCTGCGCCCCGCCCATCGCCTTCACTTCCGCCCCTGACATCAAGACCGTATGCGGCGTCAACCAGATGAAGAGCGCCATCGTCAGCACGCCAAGCAGGAACTGGTAGTACGGCTGGTAGCGCTCCCCGCCCTTGATTCGCGCCATACTCTGCCAAATGTAGTAGTTGATCCCCAAGAGCAACGCCCCGATCAGCAGCGCCTGCACGACAAAGAGCCAGGTCAACAAGCCGCCCATCATGGTCACGCCCATGCTCTGACTGAAGGCATACACCGAGCGCATCAGCCAATACCCGGCGATCGGCATCGGCAGCAACGCACAGACCGTGACGAACAGAAAGATATAGCCCACCCAATCGTAATAGGCCCGTTCTTCGCTGGTCTTGCTGGTGAAGAACCGATAGCAGGCATAGGCCAGCACCACCGCACCGCCTGACATAATGTCTGCGAGGAACCGATGGACGTTCAGGGGATTCCAGAGAGCGGAATGGAGCAAGTGCCAGACATTCCCGAGAAACCGGCCCTGTGCATCGACACCGGCCGGCGCCATCATAAACGCCGACCAGGCGTTTGCCAGCAACAGCAATGACGTCCCGAAAATATTCGTCAAGATACCGATCGCGGCGTGGATCCACTTCAACCCGCGTTCTGCCATCCGATTCCAGCTGTAGTAATAGACAATCAGCAACAGCGCCTCTCCGACAAACACGATGGCATAGACCGGCATGAAGGACTTGAACGTCCCGCCCATATACTTCATGAACGACGGGTAGAAGTAGATGAACATGGACAGCATGAGGCTCCCGACCACCGCGGTCACCGAGAGAGCCAGCAAGGCGACCTTCGCCAAGTCTCTGGCCAAGCCGTCATAGCGAAGCGACAATGCCGGCTTCTTGGTGATCAATCCGGCAAACTCCAGCAAGGCACAGAACAGCGGCAGTGCGAGGACGAATCCGCCGAAGTAGGTATGCTGCTGCGTCACGAACCAGACCAAGAGCCGGCTATCGAATGAACCAATCCGTGAATAGACCGTCTCATGAGGCCCCGGAGCCGGCGGACCTTGCGGCGTACCCTCTATGCCAAAGTACAGGTCCGTCGTGCCCTCGGCAAACGACAGACTCGGTCCGATCCCGAGTACGGGCAACAGAGCGGCCAGGATCGTGACACACACGACCACAGCGATCATGGAACCGGTCATCCAGCTGCGACGGCGCATACGACTACCCCTTTGATCCCGTCTTACCTAAGGCCATGTCTCCGGCCAGTCCACTTATGCTGCCGGACGCAGTGGCCGACTTGCCAAGAATCCCCATCACGAAGGGACAACGCAGCATTCCGCTCGACAACTGCGGCGCCTGCTCATCTTCGACTTGCCGGCGATGACCCAGATAGTACCCGTACAGCGTCATGATCGCCGTAACCAACGCGCCCCCTACAACGGCATGCCCTGTCGCCATTCCTGGCTGCCTGCCGACAAACAGCACCAGGCCCATGGCGACCAAATAGTACGTGGACGCAAAGGCCATCCCGGGCCACCACCAATACTTCAATAACTCGGTCGGCGCTGTCCGCTTGAGTGTCTCCACCCATGCCACGGAGGGGCGTAAGCCACCGAAATACGCGCAAAGTGTGAGGGCACCGCCCAAAACGGTGACGCCCAGTAACTGAGCCAACGCCGCCATCTGCCCATCCGCGATCACATGCCCCGACAATCCCATCACCCCGCCAACACCCAAACCGACAAGCCCCCAAGGCCCGAGCTGCGACAGCCGGACTTGCACTAACGTACGGAGGGCTGCTCCGTCAGGGAAGGTGAGAAACGGGCGTCCCTGAACCGCAAGCTTCCGCACATGGCCGATTTCAAACGCATCGCGTGCCACCGACGTACAGGAGATAATGATCGCCATCATGGCCGGACCATCCGGATGCTGTAGATAGCTATACCCCACCACCCACAACAGTGCGAGCACCAAGAGCGACAGCTGGATCCCGTAAACGGCGCCAATCCATCCGGCCAGCCAGGCCAGGAGTCGGCTCCCATCTTCTCGTGCGATCACTATCCACGGAGCGGAGCGTCCAACCCGATAGGCCAAGAGTGCAGTGACCATCGCCACCAGACTGCTCACGGCCAGCAAGACAAGGGGCTCCGTCAACGGCACTACATGCTTTGCGAGGCGATAGACCCCGAACGCAACCAATCCCGGCACAAACATGACGAGACGCTTCTGCTTGCGTACGGCATCTTCCGTCACCGCCAGGCTCAGGCTCGGAAGCACCCGCAATGCCATTCGATGCAACATCAGGTCCGTGATGCGTCAGACCCGCATTCCTCAATTTGCAAGAAACTCGTCACTCGTCACCTGTCACTTGTCACAGTCTTTGAACCCATCCCAAAATACTTGGCCTTGAGTTCTTCCATCAGGGCCACCGTGATTCGCGTCTGTCCGCGATCGGCCGCCGTTCGCTCCAGTTCAACCTTCGCCATCGCACGGACGGGAGCCGGCACTTTGCTCAGACGCCGTTCCGCCTCAGCATCCCATTCAATCCGTTCGCCGGTGCGCGGGCGAAGCAGCACATCGTACGTCACGACCCGTTCGCCACGCGTCCGCAGATCCTGCTCGACCTCGTCCCGAAATAGCGGCGCCAAATACGGTGGCAGTCTTTCAAGCCGATGCAAGGCATCGTCCGTCCACGTCAGTCGATCGACCAAACCGTTCATCTGTCCGGCCGGGACATCCACGCCGACTTTGAGCCCGCAGCCGCGACATTCCGATCTGATAAACCACTGGAGCGCCCCATCGTCATAGGCTCGCTCTTCAATGCCCTCGGTATGCATCCAGCGCCCGCAGCCACAGGTCAACATGGGCTATCCAATCTTGCCGGGATACAGAATGTAGAGCATCGTGTAAGTAAAGGTGCCGGTGGCGAACAGGATGCAATAGATGACCATCGTGAATCGGCCCAGCGCGCGATGCCGTCGCCCACCGTCCGGCCAGATGCGTTGGATCGTGATCTCCACCGCCAACACAATCCCGACGAGGAACAGGAGCCCGAGATAGACTTCCAGCTTCCGCATGGAGAAACCGGCCGTTGCCACGCGAGAGAAAAACAGCCCAAGCACGACGACCGTCACCGCGCCGAAGATCGCTCCTACTTTCTTCCAGGTCGTCACCAGCAACGACTCGCGCAGAGACCGCACCCCGTCGATCACCTGTTGCGAGCGAAATCCCAACACGATCATATAGACCGCCATGACCAATCCGATGATGACCAGAATAATGTGGAGCGTCAGGACCGGGATAAAGACATAGTCGTACAGCGCCTGCGAGCCTCCGAAACCTTCTTTGCCCTCGACGGCCAGAACCCCGAGCTGCCGAAACAGGTAGTAGGCGATGAAGAAACTGAGCATTGAGATCATCCCGCCCAGCATCAGCCAGTGATGGGCGTCGGCCTTGCGCTGTTTCGCCTGAACCCATCCCAAAATAAACAATCCGGTAAAGAGTGTCGCCATGAACTGGCTCAAGTCCGCGCCGATCGTGGCATGCGTCCCGAGAAATCCAGGATCTTTGAGCCAATCCATCACGCGCTTACCTTGTCCCTTTCAGGCCCTGTACCACGGCGGTTTTCTCTAACTCCGTAGACGAGGCAAACCCCGCTGCGATCATCCATTGAATAGCGTCACCCGTCTTATAGCAGCCACCCTGCTGCGTATTGACCAGGATATGAACCGCAAAGGCCGTCGTCCAGGCAGGACCGGTCCCCGCCTCATCCAGAAACCGATCCTTAATAATCAACCGTCCCCCCGGTGCCAAATGAGCCAGGACTTTCTTCACAAGCGCGGCATTGGTCTCAAAGGTCTGGTAATGCAGAATGTCGGACATCAGCACGACATCATAGGGACCGCCGAGGCTATCCGTATTGAAGTTCCCCGGAAGCAGCGCAATCCGTGAGTCGAGCCCGGCTTCCTTCACCGTCTTTTCCGTTAAATGCAACGTGGCAGGAAGATCAAACACGGTGGCCGTGAGCTCGGGATAGGTCTGACAAAAGGCAATCGCATTCGTTCCCGCACCGCCTCCCAGATCCAGCATACGAACAGGTTCAGCCAGGCTCAGCCGCTTGGCAAAATCAGGCCCGCTCTGCTGGCCGATCCGGTGAAGGACTGCCAGGACATTCGTACCCAACTCAGGATCCGTTTCAAAGACATGTCGATCGACGGCCCGCTGCCCTGTCCGAATGGTCTGCTCTAACTTTCCCCAATTCTCCCATTCTGCATCGTGCAGCAGGAGCAAGTGCCCGATATATTGAGGGGAATGCTTGACGAGATGAGTAGCCGCTGCCGCTGAATTGCCGTAGGCCTCGCCCTCTTTGTTCAGCAACCGCATCGCGACCAACGCGTTTAGGAGGAGCGTCAGAGTCGGCTCATGGGCGCCTAAGCGGCCGACGATCTCCTGAGCCGTTTTCCATTTCCCATCGAGAGCGGAAAAGAGGTCCAGGCGCACGCCGGTCAGGAGAATTTTCGTCTCCCAGTAGTACCCGAGTTGAAAGATTTCGGCGAGCGAGAGTTCTCGTGACACACCAATCCCCTTGACGCATCCTGATTCAGGAATTGGGCATCTTACCCAGTTCAGAAAGTGAAAGGCAAGGCGACTCAGCCGGGGGAAAACTCAGCAGAAACACAAAGGGCAGCGGATTGCTCCGCTGCCCTTTGTGGCGGGGTGCTCCCGCTAAAACTGGAAACCGGCTTACTTGATTTCAGCCTTGAGATCAGCCTTCCCGCCTTCGGGAACATCCACCTCGAACTCCACCTTCTTACCCTTGGCGGCAAACGGGTGCCAGGCCACCACTTTGTGCTTGCCGGCCGGGACGTCCTTGAGCTCAAACGTGCCGTCTTCCTTCACCACGGCGTAATGCGCATTTGAGACCGGGAGGAAGAACGACTGCATGAACTCATGCTGGTCGCACTGTAACCGATAGAAGCCATCCTTCTCCGCGCCGCCACGGAACACGACCGGCTTCTCCATCTTGTCGCCCTTCTTGGCCAAACCGATGTTGAAACCGGTTGCGGAGCTCGAACCCTTCACGACGAAGCTATGCGGATTGTGGAGCACACCCAGGACCGACTTGGGGTCATCCGCGTCGGCATCTTGATTTTCGACCTTGAAACTCTTGTTGTTCACAACCACGCCCGAGAACGGGAGGAACTCGCAGAACGCCGCAACAACTTCTGTTCCGGCATAGCCATCCATGAATGCCTTGTCTTCGATGTCGACCACGGCCACAACTGCACCCTTCAGACCGCCATCCTTGCCCACTTCGATGGACTTCAAGAAGCGCTTATCGCCATCCATCAAGCTCTTGTTCGGGTTCTTCGGGCAGAACTTGGGGTTCGGGAACTTGGCGAAGGAAAACTCCTTCTGCTCAGCCTTCCCGGCATAGGTTACTTTCCCGGCAATGGTTCCGCCGGCATTCGCCAACAGCGGGGCTGCCACCAACGCCACCGCGGCCGCACCAAACACAACTGATAACGCACCCTTCTTCATGAGACTGCCTCCTTGTGATGAACTAACTGCCCTGATTTCTCACTCGTGGTTCCCTTCCGTCAATCCACCGGCCTGGCGAGAGGAATGGAAGGGGTCGCTTCCTCTCTGGTGTACTCGATCGCTATCACGCTGGCGAGGCTGATCGTGGACCGAGTATCTATATAAAAGTCTACCGTACCCTGTCAATCCGAAACAAGAGGCGATTATCCGCCCCCCCCCCCGCTAGGATTTCGACTGGAGTAGATGCAAGAGCCCTCCTGCAGCCGTCGCCCGGACGGCCTCATTGGCATCATGCATCCCCTCCATCATCAAGGGAATCACCTCACGATCTCCAATATGGCCCAGAGACCGCAGGGCGACAATCTTGGGACCGGGTAACGTATCGGCCGTGAGGCCACCCAGAAACGCGATCGCGTCTTTGGCATTCGACTTGGTTGCCTTCCCGAGAGCAAACGCGATCGAGGCGCGGGCGGCCGTATCGTTTTGCTGGGCGAGGGCTCTGGCTGCATCAGCGACCATCTCAAATGGTTGACCGAGTTGAAGCAAGGACGCCACCGCCGCCGCCCGTACCGTGACCTGTCCATCCCCTAGCAATTGCTTGATAGCTGGCACAGATTCAACCGTACCCAACTCCGCTAGGCTCGACACCGCCGACTCTCGTACAGCCGGGATAGGGTCTTTCAATAACAGCTCGATCTTCTCGCGAGCCTCTTTCCGTCCGAGTTGCCCCAGCCCTCTCGCCGCAGTCCCCCGTACGGAAGGCTGTGCGTAGGTTAAGAGCTCCATCATCAGGGGCGCACCCCGCTGATCCTTCAGGTCGGCGATGGCCCGCATGGCATCGGTCCGATCGTCCGGGTTGGCCGCATCGGCAACCTTCCGCAACACATCCCAGGCCTCTTTTTTCCCCAGCCGGATGAGCGCCGCATACGCGGCAATCCGTACCGGCGAAAGTTCGTCCTTCGCCGCAGCCTCGATGAGGGGCAGGACGGAAGCATCTCCGGAGCGCCCGAGCGCTTTGACGACACGCGCTTTGACCAGTCCCGCCTGATCCTCAATCGCCCCGCGTAACTTCTTCGACTTTCGCCCGGCTTCCGAGCGACCCAGCCCTTCGACCGCCAAGACACGCACCGGCCCGGACCCATCGCTCAATCCGTCCTCAAACAGGGGCACCGCCTCATGGGAGTCGATTTCCTTCAGTGCCGTGTAAGCCGCCCCCCGCATTTGCTCGCGCATGTCCTTCACAAGCACCACAATCAAGCCCAGCGCCACCTCTCGAAGCACCGGCTCATCATCCCGCTTGAGAGACTGGGCCAGCAGGTCGTACTCATCCAACGCGTCTTTAGGCTTGTCCAGATTGATCAGGGACCGGATCTTGAGCCGCCTGACATCGGGGGCAGCAGTCTTGTCCTTATCGAGCTTGGCCAGTTCATCGAGCACCTGCTGATAGGCTTTCTTCTCAAAGGCCGTCTGGGCTTCTTTGGGAACCGCCGCCGCCCCCGCCGCGAGCACAGACGGATCGAGCCATGCAAACACGCATAGAAGTCCTGCGATTGCCACAACACCCTGCTTGCGAACCATGTGCGTCATCAATGTTCCTTGTCGCCCGCTACCCCTGCACTCTCGGACTTGCAGGACTTGCCCGCTTTTTATATCCGGGGGGCTCATCAAAATAGTAGTCCGGCTGGGGAGAGAGCCGAATCCGCTCATACTCCACGGACCAGTCTCGATCGCGGCTCACCAGCTTCAACACAATCCCGGCTTCCACATCAACCCATTCAAAAAACCGCTCCACCCGGCCATGGCGATCCGTCTGCACCTCGAATAACTGCGCCGGCCGGCCAACCGCCGTCGCATCCCCGATCAAGACCCGTTCTTTCTCGCCGGGCAATGTGGGCCGAACCGGCAACACATCGTCCACGTCCACCGGCGTCACCAGGAGTTCTTTCCGCTGTGCGAGAAGATACCAGGTTTCGGCTTTGTCCAGACGAATAATCTCAATCGCGGCATACCCGTAGTCGGTCTTCAACGCGTATTTATACTCCAACCGAATCCGGTCGCCTTTCGCAAACACCTGCGCCTGATGCTTCTTGCCCTCTACGTGCTTGATCAGCGTCCCGGAAAACTCCGCACCCTTCGCGGCAGACTCTTCACTCCAGGCAGGGTTGCCGGCCGACACTGTCAGCAGCGCAAGCACGACGGCGGCCAGGCCACTTCGCAGGCTTTGAGCAAAGCACGTAACCAGACCGATCAATGCTGATGCTCCACAAGCGGCTGGATATCGATCGAATAGCCCAGGGACTCCGGACCGAAACGGGGATTGTCCATCACCTTGTAGGCAGACCGATTTCCTTTGGGAGCCTGTAATGAGAGCTGTTCCGTCAGTTTGCCGTCAGCCTGGATCGTGACCATCTTCGTCAGGCCGGGACCGGTCTGTGGATGCCACACCACCAACTGGTAGGTCCCCGGTGGAATGTGATCGATCTTGAAGGCACCCGCACGATCGGTCAGCGCATAGTAGGGATTGTTCACCGCCATCGCCCAGCTTTCCATGTACGCGTGAAAGCCGCACTGCATGTAAAAGGTCCGGCGGCCCTTGTTCAAATACACCGGCCCCACCAGGGACGCTCCCGGCGCATGGTTATGCAACGCATGAATATCGCCGCGGTGATGCTGATGATTCATGACCAGCGGCGTGTTGAATAATGTCCTCGCGCCGGCTTCCGGGGACGTTTCATATCCTTGAATATCGTGCATCACCGGATCCATGTTAATGACTTCCACGGCATGGCCGTTCCGCACAATCGTCATAAACGGTTGAAACATGCAATCCCGCGCTTCGATCAACGGCACGGAGGTTTCAAAGGGCTTTCCTGCCTCTACCCCCTCCAGCAGCACGATTGCATCCTTCAGTCCGGCATCTGCGCTCACGACAAAATCGCGCAATAACCTCCATCCACGGCCGTTTGAAATCCGCCCGCAATAGGCAGGGTCTGGAAAAGTGATGAGGTTGAAGCCCTTGGGCTCCGGGACCGCGCCATCCAACCGGACGACCCCTTCGAGCGTTCCGCCATGTGGCACCTCAATAACATCATAGGCAGAGGCGGCGCTTGCACCCATTGCCATGACCAGCAACGAGATCGCCGCCATCGCACTCACACCCGCCCGCTTCAGTTCTGCATGACTATTCACAGTGAATCCCTCCATGCCGAAGCCTATAGTCCAAATGCGTTATCGTATCAAATGGCCGCTAGAAAGAAAAAGGGGGAAGCCTCGCGGCTTCCCCCTTCCATCTCATCCCTCATTCCTACTGAACGTAGGAGAAAAGAGGTTACTTCGCTGCGACCGGGATCACCTGCATCGGCTGTCCAACCGATGCACTCTTCATCCCGGCGCCAGTCCCGTGCAGCGGCAACAACCGCTGGTCACCGGACGGCAACACCCGCACATAGCCCCACTGGCCGGACTGCGAGTACGGCAACCGCTGGTTGCTGTATACGTAGTCGCCTGGCTGACGGTACGGACCGCCTGCCGAGGGGATAAAGGCATCAATCGTCTCGGAACCGGAGAACTCCACGACACTGATCTGGTCAGCGCCGCGCATGAACGGCTCAATCGGCCACTCATGCTTTTCCACGCTGAACATCCCGTTCTGTTCGTTGCTCACACCCAGAATGTGAATCCGGACAGGATCGCCCGCATGCGCCTCAATGAGAGGCGTTGCCGGATCCTCAGGCTTGTCGGCTTTGCAAGGCTGGAACACCTTGCCCAACGAACACCCCTGCTCTTCCCGGAACTTGTAGGGTTCGGACCGATAGTTCACACCGGTCAAACCGGCCACATTTTGCACATAAGGCATGAAGCTCGTGCCGATGATGTTGTCTTCGTCCTGGAAGAACAACGCCACGTCACGATAGTTCGGCCGATTCTCCATCCCGGGCATCGAGTGATCGAGGATCACGTCGGCCGCCCAGGCATTTTTGGTCGAGAGGTCGGCACCGGTCTTCGGATCGCGATACTTCGCACCCTTCGGACCCACCACAATGGCGCCGAACAGCCCGTTGCGCGGATTGGTCATCACATTGCCCCAATCCCAGACCAACGAGGTCGTTTCACCGTTAAAGGGATCCGCATAGTACGTATAGGTCCGCTCGGCGCCCGGAGCGATCGTCTGATCGCCGGGGTTATTGCCGATATTGGCGCCCATCGATTCCTTCGGATCGAAGGCCAAGCCGATGGCCGAGAAGGACGCCTTGCTTTCCTTCATCTTGTTCTTCAGGTTCACTTTCACGCAATCACCGACGTTGACACGAAGAGTCAGCGGCATCGGCTGCGCGCCGCTTGCCACCTTGGCGGTATCTTCTTCCAAGGCAAAGATCTTCGCGTCGGGATTGGTCATGAGAATCTTGCGCTCGAAGTCCACTTCGATGGTCTCAGGCGCCTTCGCGTTGAACTTCATGGATGGGAAATCCAATGCGACCACGTTGAACGACTTCACCGGAGCATCAGCCGGACAGACCGGCAATGCCTTCGGGATTTCGCCCTTGCCGGAGAAGCCCGACGTGAGCTTCTTCAGATCGGCCTGTTCCTTGTCATAGACACGAATGATGCCCCAGCCGCCTTCGGAGAACTTTGAAGACCGGCCGTTGAAGTGAATGTAGTCGCCCGCCTGGAAACGCGATCCACCGGCTTGCGGCACCACGAGGTCGTAGCGCTCGGCAATCCCGATATGAATCGAATTCTTCCGGTTGGCGTCACCCGCATAGCGCTCCGTCAAGAACGTGTGGCCGGACAAGGTCCAAACCATCGACTCGTTCATGAGGGTATGGAGGAGACGGAACACCATCGTGTCTCCCACATAGGCCCGCAGGGTCGGCGTATAGGGATCGCCGTGGATGCTGCTGTTGAAGATCTGCGACGAATCCGGATTGGTCGCCAACCGCTGCGCGATGGGACCGGCCCGGAAGTTCAGACCGCTGCCGGTGGTGTGCGTACCACCGTTCAGGAACGGCATCGGCGTCATGTAGATCTTTTCCGGCATCATGAACGACACGGTCTTTCCGGCCTCGAGCGCCACTTCGATCGGCTGCCCGGGAGGATTGCCCGCGGTCACGACGTTGACGGTGTGGGGCACGGTGTCGTGCACTTGCACCATCAATTCACGGAAGCTGTTGTTCACGCCATGACCCACCGGCTCGACGGTCCGGATGTCGGCGATGGGGCCGCTCCGGATGTCCTTGCCGCTCTTCGGATCATGATAGGTCGAACCGACCGGCTCGGCGATGAAGGTGCCGAACCCGCCGTGCGGCCAGGTGGTCGCACCGAACGCATGGTCGTGCCAGAACACGGTTCCCACGTCCGCATCGACCCAGAACCGCTGCCGGACGAATTCCACCGTGATGATGTCGTTCGCCGGATGGTCGTTCTTCAAGCCCCTCGCCAAAACGATCTGGTTGCCGTTGATCGCCTTGATGCGGGAGATTTCATTGCCCTTCACGTTGTCGGCGCCCACCATGATGAGCGTCCCGACATGGTACTGCTTGGCGTTCTTCACGGAGAGGCTGGTCGCGCCCTTCTTGACCGCGCCCGTCAACACCGTGTTCATCGGGGCCGGAAGGCCCTTCTTGTTCTTCTTCTCCAGCATCGTGAACGGGCGGACCGACTGCTCGTACGAGAAGCCGGTGATGACGCCGTCCGACGCCTGGTTGTCGAACTGCAGGAAATGCCAGTGCGTGTTGATCTTCGAGGACTGGAAGTTCGTGTAGTCGTCGTCGTCCCACTCGCTGGTCAGCGTCCAGTCCAAGCAATCATAGATATTGCCGCGGACCACCAACGGATACTTCAGATCGTCGTTGGCGCGGACTGCCGCTTCTTCTTCATGGAGCACATAGATCAAGCCGTTCGGATCGATGACCGGCGGCTCTTTCCCTTGCGCCTTTGCAATCTTGATCGGCATCTTCACGAAGTGGACGTTGTAGCTCTTCCGTCCGGCATTCTCCGGGCAGAGGCTCCACACGCCGTTTTCACCGGGAAGCGCCTGATCGACACTCTCTTCACCGTTGGCATCCCGGCGGATCATTTCCAGCCAGGGCGCGCCGACGTGGTTCGGCGAGAACATCACGCGCCGACCGAAATGCGGCGTGAGATGCGGCCACGCCACCTTGCCGGTCAACGGCTCGAACATGATCGGATGCCGCTTGCCCGGATGCGTGGACTTGTACTTGGGATTGTCGATCTCGCTTTCCTTTTCGCTCATCGCCACGTTGCCGTTCCACGCCCAATCGAGGACGGTGGCATCGTACGACTGAGTCTGGCCCTTCTCATCATCTTTGTGGCCAGGCTTACCCATCGTGGGCATCTGCATGGCAACCCAATCCTTGATATTGATGACGGCCGGGTTACCCTTCCAATTGCTCTTCCCCTTATCGGTGATCGTGAACTGCTTGCCGAACCAGTCCACAGTCTGACCGATCAGCTTGTCGGAAGCGATCGGAGTCTTGATCCGGCCCTTGCGATCCGGCAACTCACGGAGATCCGGCATCACGTCGTTCCGCAGATCACCCTGTTGGATCGTGTTGTACACGCGCCAGTAGCCCCACATGCCTGCGACATAGTGGTGTGCCACGTGGCAATGGAACAAGAAGTCGCCCGCCAACTGCTGGCAGAGACCGGAACCGCACTCGGTTTCCAGGTCGAGGGCTTCTGACGGCCCGATGACTTCCACGTCGACACGATCGGTCTTGGCACGAATGACCGGGTACTTGACCGGGCCGTTAGTGCTGGTCGCCCAGAGGTTCATGTCATCGATTGCCCGCGGGCTGCGCGGCCACCGGATCGTGCCTCCGTGCGGATGGTGGCTGTGGAACACTTCCGATCCACCGTGCACCAGGCGGAACTTGGCCGGGTCACCGATGTAGGAACGAGGAATCGTCGGCGACGGGTCGCCGAACGTATAGGAGCTGTAGCCCATCGACTCGTCTTCAAAGCCGAAGTACTCATGCTGCACGTGCATGTTGTTGATGCCGAACGGCTCGCTGCGATAGTTGATCGCGCGGCCACCGGGACGATAGGCGTCCGTCAACGGATCGCGCTGCGGGAGGAAGTCGCCCTTCTTATTCAAGGGGCGGAACGCTTCATCGCCGACTTCATGGTAGTAGAGGACGAACTCGCGGAAGTCCGGACCCGTCCCGTTCTTGATCATGACCTGCCAGCCGCTGGAGGCCGGAGTCGCATCGCCGCTGCCGAGCGCTTCCCAATAGGACGAGCCGCGGGGCTCCACGACGAAGGAACCGAACATGCCCATGACGGTCAGCTCGCGATCGTTGCTGAACGTATGGAACTGACGGACACCTTCCTGGGTGTTCGGGTGGATATACCACTCGTAATCGCCGCTCTTGTCCTTGGCGACAATCGTATCCGAGTTGGTCGTGGTGGCGGCGGCGCCCGTCGCGCTCACCACCATGGAGGACCCATGGATATGAAGGCTGACTTCTTCGCCGCCTTCGAGCTTGTTGCTCAGCTTGATCTTGACGCAATCGCCCTGGTTGGCGCGGATGGTCAACGGTTGAATCCACTGGGCCTGCACGCCGGGAATGATGGCTCCGGGATCGAACCCTTCCTTGTCGCGCGCGGCCTTATTCGTCGCTTCTTCCGCGCGGACCTTGTCCAGGTTCTCATCCAGCACGTACATGTAGCCGGGATAAAAATCGAGCCACTGATTCAGCGTGATCTCGACGTTGATCGCAGATACGTTGTACTGCTTCACCGGGGCGGTTGCGGGGCACTTGCCGCCGCCCACCATCGCCACCGGCTCAATGCGGGGATCGGACACCAACAACATGTCCTGTCCGCCCGCTCCGTATTGGTGCATCATCGACTGGGTGTTGTACATACCGGTGTTGACGCCCTGAACCTGCGGATCATGGTTCATGTGTTCCATGATGCGCTGGTGCTGCTGCTCGACCATCGAGGACCGCTCGCCCCTTCCGGACATGGCGTCTTCGACGATTGTCTGACCTTTGAGTTGCTCCGCCCAGGCGGGGAGCTGGTGAGTCATCGCGACTTTCGGAGCCGCATGACCTGCGGGAGTGACAGTCTCGGCTGATGCCAGCGGCGCCCACAATAGGGCTACCGCTGCCATGGCGCCAAGCATACGGGTAGGCACACATACCCGTGGCGTGTGAGATAACATGGACCGGCCTCCTTGTTATTATGATGAACCTATGTAAAACAGGACCAGAGAACCAAAATACACACAAAACGGTAACGAAAAATTTCGTATCTCGGACGAAAGTGACTCGTCCGCCTAAAGGAGGCCGCACGATACTGAACTCCCGATTCTCTGTCAACCCCCTTGGACAGTTCAGCGATCAAAATGGGGCCGATTGCCTCACCTGCTCTTCATTTCCACTGCCCGTACCGTTCGGAATCTATCCCCCCTCTTCCCCTCCACCGTTTCCTGCAGTCGATCTACCTCACGCCTACTTGCTGCGCCGCCCGTCACCCTCGCATAATGCGTTGCGATCCACGGACTTCCACGCCCACTGACCCCGGTAGGACAGACAGAATGTCATGACGCCGCAGCTGCTTCACGTTCTAATCATTGGGGGCAGCCTTGCGCTCTTTGGCCTCGATCTCTTACTGCCATTGGGAGTCGCGAACGCCGTGCTCTATGCAGGCGTAGTATTTCTTGCCGCACTCAGCCCGTCACCCCGGCTTCCCATCGTGACCGCCGCGGGATGCTCTGCCCTCGCCATCGTCGGCGCGTGGCTCAGCCCATCGATTCCAGGGGTCCCTCTGTGGGTGGCCCTGTCGAACCGGACCTTCAGCCTAGTCGCCATATGGGCGCCAATCCTGTTCCTCGCCCAACGCCGGCAGACGGAAACACTGCTCCGGCGCGTCAATGAATCGCTGGAAACCCGGGTGCAGAGCCGTACGGCTGAAATTGCCGCAAAGGAGCTGGCACTTCGCCAGACGCAGGAAGAACTGCGCGCCCTGACCAGCCGCCTCCTGACCGTGCAGGACGAAGAACGGCGGCGCATTGCGCACGACTTACATGACGATATCAATCAGCGGCTCGCGATGCTGGCCCTCGGTCTTCGGACGCTGGAACAGCCTGAACACACCCTGCCCGAATCGGTCCGCACCACCCTGCATCAAAACCAGGAGGACATTCTTACCCTCTCGAACGACGTCCGACACATGGCTTATCGCTTTCACCCCTCGATATTGGACGATCTCGGCCTGGACGCGGCACTGCAGCGTCTGCTCGACGACTTTACCCACCGAACGAGGATCAAGACCTTGCTCGTCAATCCTCCATTCAGCACCTCGCCGTCCAAAGCGATTGCCACAGCCGTCTACCGAATCGTCCAGGAATGCCTCTCGAATATCACCCGCCATGCCAAGGCCACGTGCGTGGAAGTGGAACTCTTCAGCAGCGGGCGAGAGCTCGATCTCACGGTTCGCGATAATGGCGTCGGGTTCGAGGTCGATGCCGCCCAACACGAACGACAGGGCCTCGGCCTCTTCAACCTACGCGAGCGGGCACTGGCATTGTGCGGAACGTCTCGCGTACAGTCTCAGCCAGGGCAAGGCACAGAGATCCACGTGCACCTCCCGTTGTCCGAGCCTCTTTCTCCATGAAGAAACCGACTGTCATCCTCGCCGACGACCACACGCTGGTACTCGAGGGCTTTCGTCGCCTCCTCGAAACCCACTGCGAACTCCTGGCGACCGTCGGAGATGGACAGGCCCTCTTGCAGGCCGTGGCGCAGCATCGTCCCGATATCGTCATCCTGGACATTTCTATGCCGGTGATGAACGGCATCGAAGCGGCCCGCGCCCTAAAGTCCAAGTTTCCCTCGACGAAGCTAGTGTTTGTGACGATGCATGCGGATCCCGCCTACGTTCGCGCGGCCTTTCAAGCCGGGGCCTGCGGCTATCTCCTCAAGCAATCTCTGGGCGCCGAATTGACTCAGGCCCTCCACACCGTGCTGCGGGGACAGCCCTATGTGACCCCACTGATTGCCAAAGATGTGGTCGACGGCGCGCTGAGCCATGACCAACCGCCTCTCGTTGAACTGACCGCGCGACAGCAGGAAGTCTTGCAGCTCATTGTTGACGGCCATTCAGCGAAAGATATCGCCAGCAAACTGAATATTTCGCATCGAACGGTCGAGTTCCACAAAGCCCAACTCATGCAACAACTGGGTCTTCATAGCACCGTTGAACTGATTAAGTTTGCTCTGACAAACGGGCTGGCACGCCTGTCGTAGACGATATCTGCCCCCAGCCTCCTTGGTAATTTTCCCCCGGCACCCTCGTAGTCTTACTGGTGCCATCCCCCCGTTTTCCTTCTATAGTTCCTCCCTCGTGACAGGCCGAAACCGAGGGAGCCGGGATCGTGACATCACCCATTCGCCCCGCCATGATTATCGGTGATTCATCGCGCGCTATGCTGGCCCTCACAGAGGCCTTGGTGAATAGCGCCTTTGACGTGGTCGCCAGCGTGATGGACAGCGAATCACTAGTGCTGGCCGCACACCATTACAAGCCGGCTCTGGCCCTCCTCGATTTCACGCCCTCGTTCGGGGACGCCTTAGCCGCAAGTCGGCAGCTCTCCCGGGAACTCCCGGCAACCAAGATCGTCTTCTTTTCAACCCATGACGACACTGCCTATGCCGAGGCCGCTTTTGAGGCAGGGGCCTCGGGCTTTCTTGTCAAACAACGGACCAGTGACCTGACCAGCCTGCTGACCCGAATCCTGCGCGGCGAACGGATTCAGCACCCTGCAACGCTCCCAACCCTTTCACGTCAGCAGTGATCACGATCCCTGAAGAGTGAGCAAGCCCATCATGCCTGAGCCCCCCACTCGAATTGTCCCCATGTGCGAGCTCTGCCGACGAGTCTATGACCACAGTACTGACGCCGGCCATACAAGCGTCTGGACCCAGCTCCAGGCCTACGTCACCCGACACAACCTCCATGCCAAGTAGGTCGTCTTTGCTCAGTCCCATTGCGAGGACTGTCGAGACGGCTACGCCCTCGGAGCGACTTACGGCCAGCCATAGCTCTCGGCCTCGGCCTTCAACCAGCCCGCCCCCGCGTCTTTTCCTTCCTCCTGCCGGTTGTGCGATAATGCGCGCATGCTCTGGAAACGTTGGCTGGTCGGCGATCCTCTGAAGACAGCGCAAGCGGCGCACGAACGGCTCTCGAAAACGCTCGCACTGGCCGTCTTTTCATCGGACGCCCTCTCATCCGTAGCTTACGCGACCGAAGAGATTCTCCTCGTCTTGGTGCCGGTCAGTATCGCGCTGGCCCATCTTTCAATCCCGATCAGTCTGATGATCGTGCTCCTGCTGGCAATCCTGACGCTGTCATACTCACAAATCATCTTCGAGTACCCCGGAGGCGGCGGCGCCTATATTGTTTCGAAATCGAACCTGGGCGAGTGGCCAGGATTGACCGCGGCAGCCTCGCTGATGATCGATTATGTCCTCACGGTCGCCGTCAGCGTAGCCGCAGGCATCGCCGCGATCACGTCCGCGTTCCCCAGCCTGTTCCCCCATCGTACGGCACTGGGCGTCTTTGCCATCACGATGGTCCTGCTGGTAAATCTCCGCGGGGTGCGGGAATCGGGAAAGTTCTTCGCGATTCCCACCTATCTGTTCATCGGAACCCTCGTGCTCATGCTGGGCATCGGCGGCATCCAACTGCTTTCCGGCCACCTCACCCCGGTGGTCGCGCCTGACCTCGCCGGGCAAACAGCCGTCGAATCGCTGTCGATTTTCCTGCTTCTCCGTGCCTTCTCTTCCGGATGTACCGCACTGACCGGCGTCGAGGTGATTTCAAATGGCGTCTCCGCATTTCGGGCTCCCGAACCCAAGAATGCCGCCATCACGATGGTCACAATGGCGGTCGTGCTCGGGACGCTCTTTATGGGAATCAGCACGTTGGCCTATCATCTCGGCGTGATCCCCAAAGAGGACGAGACCGTCATCTCACAAGTCGCCCGCGCCATCTTCGGCGACGGTGCGTTTTACTATTTGGTTCAAGCCGCAACCATGACCATTTTGATTCTGGCTGCGAACAGCGCCTTTGCGGGCTTCCCCCGCCTCGCCTCGCTACTGGCGCGGGACAGTTTCATGCCGCACCAGATGGCCGTCATGGGCGATCGCCTGGTCTTTTCAAATGGGGTCATCATCCTGGGCGTCCTCTCCTGCTTTTTGATTGTGCTGTTTCAGGGCGACACCCATGCCTTGATTCCGCTGTATGCCGTCGGCGTATTTCTCTCCTTCACGCTTTCTCAAGCCGGGATGGTTCGACGCTGGCTCATCAAGCGGGGACCCCATTGGCAAACGAAACTCGCCATCAATGGCATCGGCGCCATCGCCACCGCCATCGCCACCCTCATCATTGCCAGCACTAAATTCTCGCACGGGGCCTGGATTGTCATCGTACTCATTCCGCTCTTTATTCTGATGTTCCGCGGCATCCGTTCACACTACAAAGCCGTGTCGGAACAAATTACCCTGGACCGCCGGGGAGCCCGGCCTCCCATGCCGCGTCGCAATATCGTGGTGCTCCCCATCAGCGGCGTGAACCGCGCCGTCGTGCGCGCCGTCGACTATGCCCGCAGCCGTCCCGGAGAAGTGCGGGCCGTGCTCGTCGACCTCGACCCCGAAGAAACCGCCAAGATTGAAATCCAGTGGGCCCAATGGGGGTGCGGCGTGCACCTCATCGCCCTCCCCTCTCCCTATCGTTCCGTCCTCGGATCCCTGCTCGACTACATCGAAGAAATTCTCGAAAAGGAACCGGATACCTGGGTCACTGTGGTGATCCCCGAAATTCTCCCCGCCCGCTGGTGGCAAAATATCCTGCATAATCAGCGAGCCTTGATGCTCAAAGCCGCGCTGCTGTTCAAAGATCGAGTCGTCTTAACCGACGTGCCGTTCCACCTGACGAGGTGACCGTGGGGCGTGAGACCTTAGACGTGAAACGTGAAATGAGCGGGCTAGCCGTCTCATTCTTCGCGCTCATCCTGCTCATCAGCGCACAGTCAGGACAGGCATGGGCCTTCAAGATTCAATCTCCTGCCGACGGCGCCACGCTGAAATCCGGTCAAGCCGTCACCGTCACAGTTGATCTGGGTGCAGATAGCGGCATCGTGAAGGTCCGTTACTACTGGTACGGAGAACAAGCCGAGACCCTTGTACAACAAGACGACTCCGACGCCTCGATCATGCCTCAGCAAGACAAGCTGAGCGACGATCGCTTCTCCCGGAAAGACAGTATCTCCGACGCCCCGGTGGTCGCCGTCGCCGCCCTCTCCTCCAGTTCGGACCAAACGCCGCCGTTCGGCGGTTCCCTGAAAGTTCCGCAGGAAGCGATCGGACCGATGCGCCTGCTGGCCGTCGCAGAAATTTCACGCGGACGTTTGGGAACTCGCACCGTGTTCGACGAAGTCATTGTGAAGGTCGAGCCGGAAGCGGCCCTGCAGACGATCGACTTCGAGACGGACAAGCCGCTGCAACTGGGACGCACAGGGCAGTCATCGGCCTTCGGCCATGTCGATTCGCTGGGCAAGGTGTTTGAACTCCCCGTCGTCGGCGAGTTCGCCGACGGGATCGTGCGGCCGCTCGCCTCACCGGCCAGCGGCACGAGCTACCTGAGCGCCAACCCCGCCGTCATCAAGGTCCTGAGCGGTGGGATTCTGCAGATCGTCGGCAACGGCAAAACAATTCTAACCGTGACCAATCGCGGCAAGCAGGCATCGCTCGACATCCATGTGACCGTGAACGACGATCCGAATGAACCGCCGGTCGCTGATGCAGGCAAGAACAAAACGG
This sequence comes from Nitrospira sp., assembly GCA_030692565.1. NCBI lineage: Bacteria > Pseudomonadati > Nitrospirota > Nitrospiria > Nitrospirales > Nitrospiraceae > Nitrospira > Nitrospira sp. The sequence goes on along the minus strand of JAUYAO010000001.1, from coordinate 5,383 downwards.
TGAAGGCTGGAACGAAAGTGAAGCTGAGCGGGTTGAACAGCCGCGATGCGGAAGGCGAAGCGCTCTACTATTCGTGGAGCCAGATCCGCGGCAGCAAAGTACCTCTCCTGGATGTGAACGGCCCCGAAGCCTCCTTCCAAGCTCCCCACGTCTCTGAACCACGCACCTATCGATTCAAGTTACGCGTGACGGATAAGAAGGGGGCAGATAGCCTGCCGGCGTTTGTTGATGTGGTGGTCGAGCCGTAAAGACCATGACGTGTGATGAGTGATACGTGACGAGCAAGAAATAGAGCTGACTCCTGCGGCCTTGCTGGATGGCCTTTTTGAGCGCCCTAGAATCAGGCCTTTTCTAGTTGCTGGAAGGGCCCGACCGTCAGGCTCGACCGCCTCCCCCTTCCTGCTTAAGCTGCAATCTGCTCGAAAGAGAAATGAGGAATATCCGCGCGATCCCGGGCATGCTCGATCGTCATCGCGCAGATATTGCCTTCCTTATCCAGATCGAGTTGGGTGTTTTCATCCAAATCTCTCGTCTCAGCGACCTCAGCAGATCGAAACTCGATATGGAGGGTATCGGTGTCTTGAAAGTACTTGATGGTCATAGCTTAAATCTCCGGTCAAAGAACACATTATGCACCGTCTCACGATCCGGCAGCAAAACCACTCGCAAAAATCGGTTTTCCATCTCTTCAATCGGCGCCCAGCGCCGAATACGTCCATCCTGCTGCACCATTTCCTTTACGGGGCTCTTAATCACCCGCTCGATCCATTCATCACGAATGACAGCACGGTCAGGCCGTTGACGAATGAACTCGAAGTACCTGGTGCACTTCACTGTATTCTCTTTACCTTAGGCCTTCGACATAGCGATCTGGCGGCAAGCTGACGAGCTGAATGACTCTCTTATATCAAGATTTGACCCGAGAGACCAGGCTATGCGAACCCTCCGGCCGGCTCACGCATCACATCATCATGTGGAATGACATGCCCGGCATTAACGGCCTCTTGACCCGGCCATGATCTTTTGGAGCGCGTACAAGTGATACTGAATGTCTTCGAGCGTGGCTTCTCCCAGCAACGGCCCGAGCAGCTTGAGAACAACGGCATTGTCTCCCATAGGGCACCTCCATCGATGCCCCTTAAGCTAAAACCATGCCGCTAATTTATACGCCCACAACTCACCGGTTACACATTACTGAGACGGTCACTAAATAGTGCGTGCTTGGCTCCTTGCAATGCCTATAAACCAAGGCATTTTGCTATTTTACCAGTGGCGAATTGCGCACTCTTTCATGGTCGGATCAGTAAGCCAATCATTTCACAGCGCCAATGCCTTCCTTCCTCGCCCCAACGGTGTCAGAGCCAAGAACGCATCGGTTCAAACTCCGTGCAACCGATAAGAAGGGCGCAGATAGCCTGCCGGCGTTTGTTGATGTGACAGTGGAGCCGTAAAGACCGTGACGTGTGATGAGTGGTACGTGACGAGTAAGAAACAGAACTGACTCCTGCGGCCTTGCTTGGGACCTGGCGCGTCTCGGTGCGCCAGGGTTGGGCGGGTGAGATGTCTGGCGTTTTTGAGCAGCCTCGAATGAAGCCCTCCCGATACTTTTTTCTTCCCTCCTACCGACTCAGGTTGCTCGCGTGGCGCGAAAAACTTTTCTCGATAAATTTTATGAGGCCGAACGACGTGCATAAGCCGCGAGCAAAGAGCATCGCTCTTTGCGAGTCGGGCGACCAACGGAAGCGAACTTGATGCGTTTGTTATGCATTTCGACGCTTCCGCTCTGCGAGGTCTCCATCTTTCGCCTCTGCTTTCACTTTTTCCCATTCTTCCTTTATCAGGAGCTGCGTTGTCGATGTAAGTTCTTCAAGTGCAGCCAATAGCTCTCTCCGCTTTGAAGAGTGTGTCAAATCTGGAATGGTTTTCAGAAAAGCAGCAATCTTTCGGTCGTATGTGTCGTCGGGGTTCAAGCGCAGTCGTATCACGTGCCGTAACCGATCCAGCTCTTTCAGTACTTCTGCTTCTTCCGGTTTGCCTTCGAGTTCTGACATGCACCAAGTGTGCGTAAGGCCGCAGAAGGAAGCCACATCTTGTCGAAGCTGTTCAATCCATTTGATGCGTTGGCCCGTAACTGTGTTGATGAAGCTGGTTTTTCTTGTAGTTCGATAAGCCTGAAGCAAATTCCATATGCCAAGGAGAAGAGTGACAGCTACTCCGACTGCCAAGACGTAGTCTTTCGCTTCCATATCTACTCCCGATCTACTGCATAACGTTGGCGGTAACCGGCCTGCTGGAGGCAGGTTCGGTTGACCGAAGGGTTAGGCAGATGAATCACTTGCAGCTGAATTGAACTTCAGCACCGGCGAACGAAGAGTAAGGCATATAAGGTTTCGCATCCGAGCTTTGTACTGACATTTGCTTTCCTTGCTTCGTACAGAATGCGGCGGCCTCTTTTAAAATTTCTACTTTCGTTGCGTTTCCGTTGTAAGCCCATGCATCTTCTTTTGCATAGACGTAGTTACCTCCACCGAGATCAACGATGCCTGAATTTGTTGCGCACCCAGACAGTGCCAGTGGGATAAATGCAGCAATAATAATTCGCATATTTACTCCTCGAAGATTGAGTTGCCTAACGTAGAGCTCAGCCGCGCCGAGGAAACGGAGCCTGCGAGGAGAGTGAACGCCGCCGGCGTTCACTCTCGGCTGAAGCGACGGGTTGGGCGGCAACGTTAATTGCCATGCTCGCTCGCGATCTGTAGCTGAGCCCCCGCAAATATTAGGACAAAAAGTAGTGTCAACGATACGAAGGTCCACTTCAGTGCCTTGTTGTCTCCGCGTGTGAGATTCCATGCAATACCCAGGATCAGCGGAATGATGCAGATGCCAAGGCTTCGGGCGAACGTTGCGATGCTAAGGCCATACTTCGGCAACATCGCCGCGACATTGATGAGATAGAGCACAAGCCAAAGCACGTTCGGCCAGGAGGTGAGTGCCTTGGGTTGGGGCTTATCGGGTTCAGAGATCGGTTCCATCGCTCCCTCCGTTCTGATTTATTGCCGCCCAACGCTCCAATGAAGCAATGGGGTCATTGCTTGAATTTGCACTTCGACAAATACTTTTTCGTACGGCCTCAGATCGATTTTGTTCAGACGACAACAATCACAGAGGTTGGAGCAGTACAAAGTCAAGCAACGCCCCCAACCGTTCATGCGCTGGCGCTTTTTGCCAGTCGGCTGGAACCGGCTGGTTAGATGGCGTTCGAGCTGTCAGCGGTACTTGTTGACCGCCGCTTCGATGGCACTGCTGGCCTTGGCTAGATCATCCGGCACCATCACTGGATGAATCTCGATGCTCGCATTGAACGCGAGGAACCACGGCTCGGCAATCGCTGGGATCTGAGAGGCGTCCCGCATTTCGAGGAAAAGAAAGGCCGTCCGTTGACCATTGTCGTCCGTGAAATAAACGGCCTCGGGCTTCAGATCCGCAAGTATAGACTGGATGGTTGTGCCGAGTTTTCCGGCCTTCGCCGCCGCGTTCCCGGCCTCGACAGGGATGTTCACTTTGACAAGAAATCGCATAGATCACCTCCCGGTGAATGGTGGATTGTTGCTGTTCCAGATGTCGCGGGCTATTTTCCAGGCACCGGCGGGTTGCCGTTCGTAGACAGTGATGTACTTCCCGATGTCCTGAATAGGCTCACCGCCGGCCTTGGGAGTCAGGTTGATTTTGTAAGTGCCCCTTTCAAACGCCCAGCCACCCGCCGCCCGAACTTCATCGACGAAGAGCGTGAACTGGACACGAAAAGGAGCCAAGAAGGCTTGCGACCACCCCCGGATGCGCTCGCTGCCGAGGTTGGCCGGAGCATTGGGGGGCATCTGCACGCCGTCGTCGGCAAAAGCCGCAACCCAAGCGTCCACGTCGCCATCGTTGAGTGCCGCGATATGCGCCTCGCGCACCTTGTTAATCGCCTCTACATCGGCCTGGTTTGTGCTTTGTGCTTGCTGACTCATCAGATTTTCTCCTAGATATGGGATTCGCTTCAGCCATCTAACCTGCCGCTCAGCCGCGAGCGGCAAACGCGACCTTCACCAAACCGCTATGCCTCGCGCCGCTCGTCGGCTGCAGCGGCTTGTTAGACCGCTGCCCGACTCTCTCAAAAGTTACCCGACTTCAGATTGCGCCGGAGCTCATGGCCTGCTTCGGTGGAACCGACAATCTCGGTTACGACGCCAATAACCCGACGCGTGTCGTAGTAGCCGACACGTAAGATGGGCAACCGGAAGCTCTGAATCTGGGGATAGCCCGAGGACTCCAGGTGAGCGGCCGCGGCGTCATAGTCCGCATCGTCCAGCCAGTACGCCACGTGCTGAACGGCGTCACCATGTCGATCAAGTGACTCCTGGTACATGCTGGCCCCCGAGACAGGCTGGATCAGTTCGATCTGGGTGTCTCCTGCGTAGGCGATGTGAAGGTTGCAGACCCAGTTCCCGGGCTTCCCGAGATAAGTGCCCTCGGTGTCCTTTGCGGCGAGGTTGTCCATGTGCATGAAGCGGCTGATTCCCATCGTTTCAACGAAGAACTTCTCGGCGGCCGCGAGGTCTCTGACGACCCAGGCAACTTGGCAGAACGCCGGAGCAAGTACTGGCTTTGTCATGTCTGGACTCCTGTGGTTTTGTATGTGCCGAAGCGGTCTAACGACCCAAAGAGCAGAGATGGGGTCATTGCTTGACTTTGCACCTCCCTCCCCCGAGACTCCGCGTTCATGGCTCGCCACCTTCGCGTGGAATACCCGAGCGTTCTCTCCCGCCTCACCACTCGTGGCAACGACCAGCAGACGATTGTTCATCACGAGACCGACCGGACGGATGTCTTGACCGGGCTCGGGCAGGAGATTCTGCCGCAGCGCTGGTGCAGTGCAACGTCAAGCAATGACCCCACCCGTGTTTTATGACCCCACCCGTGTTTTCAAGCCTAACGGCCCCGGCGGAGGACCATCCGCGGGGGTTGGGCCGTACCACTTCACGCAACGAGTTCTTGCAGAACTTCCGGATGGCGCTCGGCAACCTTGAAAAGGGTTTTTGCCGCCCCGGATGGTTCGCGACGGCCTTGCTCCCAGTCTTGAAGGGTGCGTACAGAAACTCCAAGCAGTGCGGCAAAGGCTGCCTGAGAAAGCCCGGATACCAAACGAGCGTGGGCGACTTCTGAAATTTCGGGACGATGGACGCGAGCACGGATACCGGCCTTCATTTCACGCACCGACGAGAGTAGCTCGGCGCCAATATTCACTTTGGGCTGACGACCGGTAGGTTTCTGTTGGGCTTTACGCATTTTCGATCTCCTCTTTGATTTGACGAAGTACATGCGCCGGGATGTTTTCACGCAT